>DASUPR010000187.1:0-7476 GCA_036281015.1 Pyrinomonadaceae bacterium | reverse complement strand
TATCGCGATGTCGATACGCCGCCGTGGGCCCTGGAGCGTTGGGCCAGGAAACACGGCCTGCCCCGCGAGCCGGTCCGGTGGACCACTGAGGCGTAAAACGAACAATGTCACTGCAGGACGTTCATCAGCTCAACGACGACGCCCGGAGGGTCTTCGCGCCGGCCAGTGCTTTTACGTGGAACCTCGTTTCCACGCGGCGGACGCAGTTTGCATATTTTGACGAACTGCTCGGCCGTCCGGTTTGGAAAGGCCGCAGGATACTCGACTTCGGCGGCAATATCGGCACGTTTCTGGATGGCGCGGGCGACAACGTGAACCACCGCGACTACTGGTGCATCGACATCAACCCGGCGGTGATCGCGCAGGGCCAGGCGCTTTATCCGCACGCGCACTTCGTTCACTTCAATCGTTACAACTCTCAATACAACTCGCATGGTATTCGTAACCACCCGATTCCCGATTGCGGCGTGAAGTTCGATTTCATCTTTGCGTTCTCGGTTTTTACGCACGTCGACGAAAAGGAGATGGTAGAGCTGGTTGGATCGTTGCGGCGGATGTTGTCAGACGACGGCGTGCTGGCGTTTACATTCCTTGAGCCGCATTACGATCGTTCGCGGTCCGATCCGGCGTTGCCGCGCGGTTCGACGGTGCTCAGGAATCTCGGCCATCGTCGAAACAACGACGTCGTGAGAAGCGCACGTTGGTTCGTTCTGATCGATAACCACCAGCTTTATCTCGAACCGGGTGATGCGTTGTGTCACCAAACACGCGCCGGCCGGCCGCTCGAGTCGTTCGTTTCATTCTTCACCGCAAGACATATTCTGTCGCTGTTCCCGGGCGCGACTGTACACGAGCCGGTGCAGCGTGAATGGCAACACTGCTGCGTGCTGCGAAACTCATGAGTCTCAGGTTTCACTGGATGCTGCCGAAAGGCGGCGAAGTAAAGTTGGACGGACGGCAAACGCCGCTCGAGGCGGCGCGCTATCGCATCGAGTCGATGTCCACCACGTCTCCGGCGCCCAAGCCTGACCTGAAAGGCTGGACGCACTTCGCCGAACACGCGGAGGCCGCGGGTATCGATTCGGTGCTCATCTCCTTCAGCCGCTACGAACCCGATCCGTTTCTGGTGAGTTGCGCGTTGGGCCAGGCGGTGAAGCGGCTGAAGTTCATCATCGCTTATCGCTCGGGGTTGATGAAGCCGACGACTTTTGTGCAACAGATGAACACGGTGTCGGCGCTGGTCCAGGGCCGCGTGTCGTTCAACATCGTGGCGGGCAGTTCGTCTGAAGAACAACGCGGCTACGGCGACTTTCTTTCGCACGACGAGCGTTACGAAAGAGCGGAAGAGTTTCTGGCGATCTGCAATGCCTTCTGGCTTAGTGAAACCGAAGTCAACTTCGACGGCAGGCACTATCGCGTCGAGCAGGGCCGTATCGCAACGCCTTTTGTTTCAAAGGATCGTGTGAGACCGGAGATTTACGTTTCAGGTCACTCGGAACGATCCGAATCGCTTGCTTACTCGCAGGGGTCGTGCTGGCTGCGCGTGGCTGAAGCTCCGGAAAAGCTCGCACCGATCGTGGCGCGTGCGCACGACCGCGGAATCGACGTCTGCTTGCGAATGGGAATGCTGTGCCGGCCGACGCACGAAGAGGCGGTCAGCGTCGTGCAGAGCCTGTTGCCTGCGGATCGCAACGAGAGCACGACGACGTTGAAAGACGATTCGCAGATGTATCGCGAAGGCAAGAACCTCAACGCCGATAAGCACTGGTTGACCGACTGCCTTTGGACCGGACTCGTTCCGCACTACGGTCCCGTTTGGACCACGTTGCTCGGTTCGCCGCAGGAGATCGCGGAAGCGTTGCTCGAGTACGGAAGGATCGGCGTGAGCCAGTTCATCATCTCCGGCTGGCCAGAGGTCGACACGGTCGACACCTTTGGCCGCGAAATACTGCCGCTGGTAAGGGAACATGAAGCTTAGATTTCACTGGATGATGCCGAAGGGTGGCGAGGTCGGAATGAAGACCGCGCAGGAGACTTCGCGCGTCGCCACCACAAAAGCGAGCTCGCCCGCGGCGTTGCCGGACATGGAAGGCTGGACGCGATTTGCGCGCTGCGCCGAAGAGGTCGGCATCGAGTCAGTGTTGCTGTCGTTCAGCCGTTACGAACCGGACACGATCCTGGTGGCGTGCGCTGTGGGCCAGGTCGCGAAGAAACTCAAGTTCATCGTCGCATACCGGATGGGCCTGATGCAGCCAGCAACGTTCGTGCAGGAGATCAACACGTTGTCGGGACTGATCGACGGGCGCGTCAGTTTGAATGTTGTCGCCGGGAGCTCGACCATCGAGCAACGCGGCTATGGTGATTTTCTGGACCACGATGAACGTTACGCGCGCGCCGAAGAATTCCTCACTATCTGCCGGGCGTTCTGGGCCAACAACGGCGACGTAACTTTCACGGGCAAGTATTGTCACATCGAAAAAGGAAAGATCTACACGCCGTTTCAAGCGCCCGATCGATTCATGCCGGAGATCTATGTTTCGGGACACTCCGAGCAGGCGCAACAACTGGCGCTGAGCCAGGCTTCCTGTTACCTGCGTTTGATCGATACGCCAGAAAAGCTCAGCGCTTCGGTATCACACTTTCGCGCGAACGGCCGCGAAGTCTGTTTGCGTCTCGGTATCGTTTGCCGGCCGACGCACGAAGAAGCCGTGGCCGCGGCTGAGAGTATGTTGCCGTCCGAAGAGATCGGCCGCGAAGAACGCGGCATACTGACGCGCAGCGATTCAAAGGTACTGAAAGACGCGCTCGCCGCGGCCGACAACGTCGGCTGGTTGAACAAAAACGTGTGGGCGGGCCTCGTGCCTTACTACGGCTCGTCGGCCGTGACCTTAGTCGGCTCGTACCGGGATCTCGCCGATGCATTTCTCGAGTACAAGCGCATCGGCGTGACCCAATTCATCATCTCCGGTTGGCCCAAGCTCGACGAAATGATGATCTTCGGCCGCGAAGTACTTCCATTAATCCGCGCCGCGGAACAACACGAACAATGATCCCTCCTCTATCCCACTTCATTGAGCGGTTACATTCGGCGCGTGTCGAAGCCGATCCCTTCCCGCACTACTACCTTGAGGGCGTCTTTCCGGAAGACTATTACCAGCAACTATTGCATCACCTTCCGAGTAGCGATGTTTACGAAAACCTCTACGAAGTAACCACTCTGAAGCTCGACCATTTCCGCCACCGTTATCAACGAGACCTGAACGACGGTTGGACCAACGCGCTGCCGCCCGCTCTGCAACCGTTCTGGAATTCATTCAACGAGTGGTTTCTGTCGCCGGAACTCGCACAGGCAGTGCTCGAGTCTTTCGCCGAACCGCTGCGGCCGTGCATTGGCGCAAAAGAAGAGTGGCCGGAAGTTTCTGTTGAATCGCAGTTCATTCGCCACGAGGCCGGTTATTTCCTGGGCCCGCATTCGGATCTCTACACGAAGCTCGTGGTGTTGTTGCTGTATCTCGCGCCCGATGATCGAAACGAAAAACTCGGCACGTCACTCTATCGTCCGAAAGCCGAGGGCTTCACTTGTCCCGACAGCAAGCACTACCCGTTCGAAGAATTCATACGCGTGAAGACCGCGCCGTACCGGCCCAATTCATTGTTGGCGTTTGTTCGCTCTGACGTCTCATTTCACGGGCTCGATCCGTTAACCGAACAGGACGTCGCGGCCAGCGAGGGACGCGATGTGATCCAGTATGTCGTACACGACAAGGCGGTACGTCAGGCATACCTTCAGGCCAGGCGCGCCGCGGAGAAAGCGGCACGATGACGCGCAGACGCATTCTTTTTGTTTGTCGCGCCGCGTCGGGCGAGAGTGCGCGCACCGCACAGGCGCTGTCGTCGCTCGAAAACGTCGAGGTCGTGACTGCTGATGTCAATGACTTCGAGTCGTTGATGCGAATAGCAGACACGTCCTTTGAGCGTATCGTCACCTCGCACGAGATGTTGCTGGAGATGGTGGCAATGGCCAACGAGGCGCTCGGTTTACCTGGCTTGAGCGTCGAAACAGTACGACGCGCGTTGGATAAGTCGCGTTTGAAATCAACCCTGAAGAGTGCCGGACTCAACACGCCTGACTACGAAGTGGTTGCCAACTTGCACGAGGCACAACTCTTTGCGCGGAAAATTGGTTTTCCCATCGTTCTTAAATTCCCGGCTGGTAGCGGTGCGCTCGCGACCTTCGTCATTCACAGCGAAGACGATCTAAAAAACGCGACGCAGTTTGGCGCACTCCTCGCCGAGCAACACATTTCCGGCCAGGAACTTTGCGTCGACACGATCACGATCGACGGCGAGCCGCAGTTTCACTCGGTCTGCTGTTATCAACCATCGATACTCGAAGCCGTTGAAGATCCCGAGACTCAGTGGACGTGCGTGATGCCGCGCGACATGTCTCCCTACGCGAACTTTATCGAGCAGGGATTGAAAGCCGTTAGAGCGTTGTCAGTCGGCAACGCGATGACGCACATGGAAGGTTTGATAGACACAAACGGACGCCCATGGTTTATCGACGCGACCTTGCGGCCCGCAGGCGCGCGGATCGCGCCGATGCTTGCGCACGCTTACGACATCGATCCGTACCGCGCGTGGGCCAGAGTCGCGGTGGAGGGCGCTTTCGATGGTCCATGGGAACGAAAGTACGCAGTCGGAACGATCTTCCTGCGCGGTCTCGGCTCCGGTTTTGTAGAACAGTTAGACGGCGTAGAGGCAGTACAACGAGAACTGCAAGATCAACTGGTGGACGTGCGTTGGCCACAAATCGGCGCGCCCAAGTCAGCGACCTACACTGGTGACGGATTCATAACCATTCGTCACGGCGACACAGCAGTGGTCCAACAGTCGCTCCGCCGCATCGCACAGCTGGTCAGGATTACTTACAGCTCACATTCACAATCCCCAACTCAAACCTGGGAACACAGACTGGAAAATTTCAAAGAGTTAAATCGACCCGCATGGGATCAAGCAAACTGAGAGGCAGGACAAAACTATGGTGACTTCAGAAGCGCCGCGCGCATTCAACCGCGAGATGTATCACGACCACCCGGAAAACGTTTTCTATGGTACTGACGACGGCGCCCAGGACGGTTCATTGAGCGAGTTTGCCGAATTCAAGGCTCACTACGAGAGCGTTGCACCCGAACGCCGCGAGAACATTCACATGATCAGCGTCGTCGGCGGCTTGTATGGTCTGAACCTGATTCCGTTATGGAAACCGAAGCGCCTGACGATTTTCGACATCAACCCAACCGCTGTCACCTATTTCAAACTCATTCACAGCGTGTTCACCACCAGTCGCGACCCGGCTCACTTTCTTCAGCGGCTCACCGACGGCGATTACGAAGCCCAAACCGAACGCGAACAGTTTGTGCGCGAAAACATTTGTCTTAAACAACGCGGTGCATTGCCACGCGAGCGCGGTTCGACGAAGCGGCCTTACGAACAGAGCTGGCAATACGCTTTCGAACACTTCGATCTGACGAAGAAGCTGCTTCTCGAAACGCCGCTCGAGATTAGAACCGAACCGATGGAGAGCGAAGGCTTTCGTTCGTGGATTCGCGAACAGAACAACCTGTGGATCTACAGCTCCAACATCACCGAGTTTCATTACTTCGATCTGGACTTTGCCGACACGTTGAATGTTGTGCTGATACAGATCATTTTTCCGGCGAAGCCGCAGTTGCTCGACCTGGCGCCGCTCGCCGGTGGTCCAGTGAAAGTCCATTACGAGATCCCGCTCAGGGCGGAGCGCATTTGAGGGAGCATGGCAGATGGTCAACAAAACACGGATCAAGACAGACGATGCGCCGCCGGCTTTGGGCACTTACTCGCAAGCGATTCGCACCGGCGATCTGATTTTTCTAACGGGTCAAACCGGACGCAACCCCGACACGCTGAAACTCGAAGTCGGACTCGAAGCGCAAACGCGGCGCATGTTGTCGAACCTCGAAGCAGTGCTCAACGCCGCTGGTTGCACGCCGGCCGACATCGTGAAAGTCACGCTGCTGATGGCAGACATAAAGGACTTCAAAGCCATCGATCAGATCTATTCCGCGTGGCTGCCCGGTTTGGGAGTCACGCCGCTGCCGGCGCGAACGGCGTTCGCCGCCGCGGGGCTTCCGGCGGGCGCCCTCGTGATGATGGATATCGTCGCCGCGTTTCCGCTCGAATGAAGTAAATGCGAATCACCATTGTCATTGCGGGACTCGGCGGCGGCGGTGCTGAGCGCGTCGCCGTCAATCTCGCGAATGCATGGTCCATCCGTGGTTACTCACCGACACTTCTCACCATTTCACAAAACTCGATACCACCGGCTTACAAAGTCGACGACGGTGTGGACCTGCGCGACATCGGTTGGCCGCGCCGGACTCGCGAATACGAACTAAACGCGCAGGCTGCCGCGCCGATCATGCGCGGGCTTTACGCCAACGATGCCAACGTACTGACGACCGATCTGCCGATGCTGGCGGTGCTTCGTTTCGCGATTCTGCGCGCCGAGCCTGACGTGGTCGTTTCATTCATCACGCAAACAAACGTTCGCGTACTGGCGGCGCTATTTGAGTCAAACGTGCCGGTGATTGTGAATGAAGTTACCGACGCGCGGCGTCTTTACATTCGAGATTGGACCCGGCTGCGCGAGAAGTTTTATCGCCACGCCGCGCATCTGGTAGCGCCCGATCCGTTGATTGCAAAATGGTTCACCGCCCGTGGCGTAAGCGCAACCTCAATCCATAACCCGCTGCAACATCCTGTCAGTCCAATCCCTACGAATAGCACCGCTCGCAAGCGCGTCATCACCCTGTCGAGGATGTCGTCCGAAAAGCGCGTCGAGTGGATCGTGCGCGCCTTCGCCGCCGTCGCGGAACGTTATCCGGATTGGGACCTCGAGATTTATGGCAATGGACCACAACGAAACTTTCTCGAACACCTCGCGGAAGACCTTGCGCCACCGGGCCGCATCAGGTTTTGCGGTTTCTCGCGCGATGCATTCCACGTGCTCGCGGGCGCTGACATCTATGTTTCGGCGTCGTGGATTGAGGGGTTTGGAAATTCGATCTGGGAAGCGCTGGCGTGCGGCGTGCCGGTAATCGCAATCGATGCCGGCCCGTCAATCGCGCGGCTTGTGCGTCACGAAGTGGATGGGCTCGTCGTCAGAGAGCACAATGTTGCCGGTCTTACTGCCGCGCTCGAACGTTTGATGAAGAATGAAAGCGAACGAAAGACATTTGCGTCGCACGCGCTGGAAGTTGTCGATCGTTTTTCTATGCAAGCTGCGCTGCAACAGTGGGACGAGCTGCTATCTCCTTTTCATACTCGTTGAAATAGTCTGCCGCCATCCGCCGATAATGAAACTCACGCATCGCCTTTTCGCGGCACACTTGCGGCGAGATGCGAGACACGTTACGCAACGCGGCGGCATATTCG
>DASUPR010000186.1:0-4073 GCA_036281015.1 Pyrinomonadaceae bacterium | reverse complement strand
GTCTGGCTGTCTCGGAGTGCGATAGAAGCCGCAGAATTTGCAGTCGGCGTAGCAGATATTTGTCGGGTTGAGATGCCGGTTAACGTTGAAGTAGGTCGTGCGGCCGTGCCGTCGCCGTCTCACGAGGTCTGCAAGTTTACCGAGTGCGGGAAGGTCGTTAGTGGCATACAGAGCGACGCCGTCAGCAAAGGAGAGCCGTTCTCCCGCCGCGACGCGCTCAGCTATCTCGTTCAGTTGTTTGTCGTGTGAAAAAGTCATTTCAGTTTATCGATTCAGGAAAACTGCGGTGCCGAAGGTGGCCAGCAGTATGACGCTGACGAACGCGTTGGTCGTAAAGAACGCAGCGTTCAAGCGACTCAGATCGTCAGCGTGCACCAGCCGATGCTGGTAAACAAGTAGTGCGCCAGTGGCCACTACGCCAACAAAGGCGATTGGTCCAAGCCCGGTTACCAGGAACAGCCAGACTACGGCAAGAAAAGCCGCTGCGTGAAGCGCGCGAGCGATCCAGAGCGCGCGTGTAATACCGACGCGCGCGGGAATGGATTTCAAACCCTCGCGACGATCGAAATCGTAGTCCTGACAGGCGTAGAGCACATCGAATCCCGCCGTCCACAGTAGGACCACGAGCGACAACAGCAACGGCGCCGGGCTATCGATCGCGCCGCGCACAGCGATCCACGCCCCGGTAGGCGCGATTGAAAGACACGCGCCAAGCACGAGGTGCGAGAACTGGGTCCAACGCTTCGTCAGCGAGTAAAGCAGGACACAGGCGAGGGCGACCGGCGAGAGAAGTAGCGTTAGACGATTCAGCATTGCCGCCGCGAGCAGAAACAAAGCCGCCGAGACAATCGTAAACGCCCAGACAAAACCAACAGATAGTAAACCGGCCGGCAATGCTCTCGATGCTGTGCGCGGATTTTTCGCGTCGAAGCCGCGATCGGCGATGCGATTAAAGGCCATCGCCGCGGAACGCGCCCCGACCATCGCCACGACGATCCACAGAATCTGCCAGGCGGAAGGAAGTCCTCCGGCCGCGAGCACCGCGCTGAGAAATGCAAACGGCAACGCAAAGAGCGTGTGCTCGATCTTGATCATTTCCAGTGTGAGCCGGGTGTTTTTGATTACGGTAGACACAGGTTGCTCAGATATTGCCACAAAAAGGCACACAAGTCACAAAGCCAAATTTGGATACGTAAGTGTTACTTTCTCTGTTTCTACCTATGTGCTTTGTGTGCCTTTTTGTGGCATGCTGAGCCAATGGATTTGAACGAATTAGCAAGGCTTTTGACCGCTTACAAGCGCGGCGAGCTCGAAACCAGCGAAGCACTCAACCGTATCAAGAACCTTCACTTCGAAGACATCGGTTTCGCGCGCGTGGATCATTCACGTGCTTCGCGGCAGGGCTTTCCCGAAGTCGTCTTTGGCGGTGGCAAGACTCGCGCGCAGGTGGTCGGTATTGTCGAACGACTGGCGCAGCGTTCGCCAAATATCATCGTCACACGAACTGACGAAGGCACGTTTGGCGAGATTCGCAACGTTGTAACTGATGCCGAGTGGCACGAGTCGGCGCGTCTTGTCAGAATTCGTCGAGACAAAACCAACGAGGGCGTGGGCTCCATCGCCGTTGTAACCGCCGGCACGAGCGATATCCCGGTTGCCGAAGAAGCGGCGTTGACTGCCGAAACGATGGGGAACACTGTGGATCGTATTTGGGACGCCGGCGTTGCGGGAATACATCGAGTGCTTTCCGAGCGCAGTCTTCTGCAACGATCACGCGTGGTCGTAGTTGCGGCCGGAATGGAAGGCGCATTGCCGTCCGTAGTCGGCGGTCTTGTGGGCGTGCCGGTCGTGGCTGTGCCAACCAGCATCGGCTATGGCGCATCTTTTGGAGGTGTCGCCGCCCTGCTCGGTATGTTGAACTCCTGCGCTTCAAACGTGACGGTAGTGAATATCGACAACGGGTTCGGCGCCGGTTTTGTGGCTAGCCTGATCAATCGTCGTTGGACGGTGCCTGTTGAATAGATTACGACCTGCGAACTCCCGCCACTTCCTGTTAACTCTGATCGCAATCTCGCTGGTCTCGAGCGCATGTATTTCTGCGCGCCGCACTCCTAACCTTGAACAAATCTTCGCATCCGCCCGTGCCAATAGTGGAAAACGTCCGGTGATCGTCATACCGGGAATTCTGGGAACCGAACTGATCAACTCGAAGACTGGTGAAACTGTCTGGCCGTCGGCCTTTCGCACTTCACATGACGGACTGCCGATAAGTGCGGATCTCGCTGCGAATCGCGACGACCTCGTGCCCGGAAAGATCATCGAGACGGTGAGACTTGCTCGCGTACTACCCGAAGTTTATGTCTACAGAGATCTGCTCGAAGCACTGCGACGTTACGCCGGCTATCGTGAAGGTGACTGGAATAATCCTTCCATCGACGGTTACCAGGACACGTTCTACGTTTTTGCTTACGACTGGCGGCATGACAACGTCACCAACGCACGAACGCTCGTCAGGCGTGTGCAACAATTGAAGAGCAAGCTGCAACGCCCGGATCTGAAGTTTAATGTGGTCGCACATTCGATGGGCGGGTTGATTGCGCGATACGCGGCGATGTACGGCGACGTGGATTTACCGGAAGGTGATGGACCGATTCAACCTACGTGGGTTGGCGCCGCGCATATCAGCAAGATCGTGATGATTGGAGTGCCCAACGAAGGATCGGCGGATGCGTTCGCGACGCTCGTCGAAGGTTATTCAATTACGGAAGGCTTGCGGCGACGCGTTCCTCTGCTCAACAAGCTCACTGCCGAAGACGTTGTGAAAACTCCTTCGGTGTTCCAACTCATGCCTCATCGCCAGGTTGTGAGATTTCTCGATGAGAACCTGCAACCTCTGGAGATCGATCTTTACGACCCGGAGATTTGGAAACGATATGGATGGAGCGCGCTTTATTCCCCAGAGTTTCGAAGGCGCTATGCCGAAACGCTCGGAACGAACGGGCGGGGCGAGGAGCTTGATGCTTATCTCGCCGCCATCTTAAAACGTGCGCGCCGGTTCCAACAGGCGTTGGATTCGGTCGAGAATACCAACTCGCCAGTGATCCTTCTGGCCATTGGTGGTGATTGTGAGGAGACGTTGAATGCTTTGGTGATTCTGCGAGATCAGAAACGGAACCGTTGGTTAACGCTGGTTAGACCACGCGAGTACCGCACCGCCAGCGGCTTGAAGATTTCAAAGAAAAGGGTCACTCAGGCGATGTATGCGCCCGGCGATGGACGCGTCACGCGCGCATCACTGCTGGGCGAGAATCTCTTCAAATCGCGCGACAGCCAGACTGGCTTTAGTCTCTCTCGTTACGCGGTCTTCGGGTGTGATCTTCACGGGCAACTGCAACGGAATAAAACTTTACAGGACAATGCATTGACGGCGATTGTTGGCGAAGCGGTGAATTAGGCATCCTGTCTAAGGTGTCTAAGGATTGATTACCGCATTCAACTTTTCCGCCCACTCCGGATCGATGTTCGTGAGGATCGTGTACTGCTCGAGGGCGGCGTCGCGGTTGCCCATTGCCAGCAGAGACTTGCCGAGGTTGTAGTAAGCCTTGCCATAGTCAGGCTTCAAACGGATGGATTGTCGAAATGCTTCGACCGCATCGTTAAGACGATTCAACTCAAAAAACGCCTCACCCATATTGTTCGGCGCGATAGCATCGCCGGGTTTCAACACTGAGAGCTGCCGAAAGACTTCCACGGCTTCGTTGAATTTCTTCGAGCGTAAATAACGCGAGCCGAGTCGCTCATAAGCCACGGTGTAATCCGGACGCAGTTTAATCGCTTGCTTGTACGCCTGGATTTCTTCATCCGCCTTGCCCCAATCGCGATAGACCAGTCCGAGCGCGTAATAAGCGTCCGCGGAATTGTAAGGATCGAGTTTTATCGCTTGCCGGTAAGCTTCCGCTGCATCCTTGTATTGCTTGAGATAAAAACTTGCGAGGCCGATGTTGAAATAAGATTCGGCTGACGGTCTCAGTCTGACTCCCTTCTTCGAAGCATCTAGCGCCTCGGCGTGTCTG
>DASUPR010000185.1:0-4499 GCA_036281015.1 Pyrinomonadaceae bacterium | reverse complement strand
GGTTCGTTCCGAAGTCTACAAACTCAACGTCGTCGATCTGCCTTTCGTCAAACAGCTCGACCTGACGCTGAACTTTCCGGCGTTCACGAATCTGCCGACCAAAACCGTCGAAGACGGCGGCGACATTGCTGCGCTGAAAGGCACGGTTGCAACCATCACCGCGAAACTCTCCGGCAAGGTGCGCTCGGCGCGCATCGTGTTTGCCGACGGCAAAAAGTCGGAGATGACTTTGCAGGGCTCCGATTTCGTCGGCAATTTAACGGTCGCCGGTGATACGAGCTATTACATCGAACTCGTCAGCAACGACGGTGAAGCGTATCGCGGGTCAAACGAGTACGACGTCTCCGTGCTCTCCGATCAGCCGCCGGTGATCTCGTTCGACAAACCCGGACGCGACAAGAAGGCGACAAACCTCGAAGAAGTGTTCACGCAGGCACGCGCCGAAGACGATTACGGCGTGGTTTCGATGGACCTGCACTTCTCCGTCAACGGCGGCGAAGAAAAGGCCGTCAACCTGCAACAGTTGACGCGCGAGTCGGCGCGCTCGCTGAGCGGCGCCTACACGTTCTTCCTCGAAGAATACAACCTCAAACCGGGCGACTTCATTTCGTATTACGCGAAGGCGCGCGACGCGGCCAACGAAGCCACCAGCGACATCTACTTCATCGAAGTGAAACCGTTTGAGATGGAGTACAAGCAGTCGCAGCAACAGGGCGGCGGCGGCGGTGGACAGGGCGGCGACCAGGATCAGAACGCACTTTCGCGACGTCAAAAGGATCTGATCGCAGCGACACATCGCCTGATTCGCGAAGGCGACAAGTACACCGATCAGGAACGCAAAGACGGCTACGAAGCAGTTGCGACAGGACAGGAAAAACTGCGCACTGACACGCTGGAGTTTCTCGATCGCATGGGCCGACGGCTCGGCGACGTCGACGAGGGACAAAAGCAGGTGAAGGAGATGGCCGAGCACCTGCGTCAGGCGGCGAAGGAGATGGAAGGCGCTCCGCCGCCGTTGCGCAAGGAAGCGGGCAAGGATGCCTTGCCGCCCGAACAACGTGCGTTGCAACGTCTGCTCGCGGCTGACGCGATCTTCCGCGAGGTGCAGGTCGCCTTTGGCAATCAAGGCGGCGGTGGCGGCGGTGGCGGTCAACGAGAACAACAGGAACTCGCTGGTCTCTTCGAGCTCGAGCTAGACAAGATGAAGAACCAGTACGAGACCGTACAACGCGCGCAGCAGCAGCAAGCGGAGCAGCAGAAGAGCGAAGCTGAACGGCGTTTGGAAGAGCTCGCGCGGCGGCAACAGGCAGCGCTCGAGGAACAGCGCCGGCGCGCGCAGCAGGCGGCGAACGGCGGCGGTGGTGGAGGTAATCAACGTCAACAACAGGAAATGATCGAAGAGACGCGCAAAGCAGCGCGCGAGCTCGAACGTCTGTCTCGTGAACGCCGCGACGCGCAGATGCAGGAGTTGAGCCGTCAACTCAACCAGACCGCGGACGAGATGCAGAAGGCGCAAGCTTCGTCGCGAAACAATCCAAGCGAAGCGATCGCGCAGAACGAACGCGCGCTGGAACGTATGCGCCAAGCGCAAGAGCGTCTGCAACAGATGAACAACTCCGGTGGTCAACGCGGCGGACAATCAGCTTCGTCAGGCTCGTCCGGACGACAACAGCAGATCTCGGATCTGCGTCAACGCGCTGCGCAGGCGGCGTCGCGTCAGCGTGAGATTGCGAAAGACATGGAGAGTCTCGCGCGCCGCGGTGGACAGAACGCGCAGGATGAGAATTCGCGCAAGGCACGCGAGCAGTTGGCGGAAAGAAAAGATGCGCTCGCGGATTCGGTAAGTGGTTTGCAGCAGGACATCGAGCAGTCGGCGCGTGCGATGGGCGCGGGACAGGGACAAGGGCAGCAGCGAGCCGCGCGGCAGTTGAAGGATGCGGCGGACGGGCTCGCGCGCGATCGCGTTGCCGAGCGGATTCGTGAAGGCAAGCAAGCGCTCAACGGACAGCAGGGCCAAAATCAGCAAGGCCAGGGTCAACAAGGCCAAAATCAACAAGGACAACAAAACGGTCAGGGCGGCGGCCGCACTGACGAGCGCGCGATCGAACGCAGTCTCAACAATCTGTCGGAACGTTTGCAGGCGGCGGAGCAGAGCGCGCGCGGCGCAAATGGTTCGAGTGCGGAAGAGAATCTCGATCGCACGCGGCAGTTGGCTGACAATCTTGATTCGCTGCGGCGGCGTCTCGACGAAAACTCGCGTCGCAGCAACGGGCAGCAGCAAGGCAATCAACAAGGTCAGCAACAGGGACAGCAAGGACAGCGCGGCCAACAAGGCCAGCAAGGTCAGGAAGGACAACAGGGCCAGCGCGGTCAACAAGGTCAGGAAGGTCAACAGGGCCAGGGTCAGCAAGGCTCGGAAGGCGGGCAACAGCAAGGCAACAGTCAACAAGCCGGCGGTTCGCAGAACGGCGGCCAGTCAAACGGTAACCGCCAACGCGGTGGTCCCGATCGCAATGGTCAAATGGGTGAGGGCTGGGGTGACAATCGCCAGCTTCCCGCCGAGATTCGCGAACGCTTGCGCGAAGCGCAGGACCTGCGGCGCGAGTGGGGTGCAACCGGAATGGGCGCCGGACGTCTCGACGAAGTGATCGAAGAGCTCAAGCGTCTTGCTGACGGCAAGATGGATGGCGACGCTGCGACGGCTTCGCTACTCAAAGCCGAGGTCATCGAGCCTTTGCGGCAGTTGGAGCTGGAGTTGAGCCGTCAACTTCAACAACAAAGCAACCGCACAAACTTACGTCTGCGCGACGAGGGCGCCGCACCCGAGAAGTATCGCAAGGCAGTTGAAGAGTATTACCGGAGACTATCCGGCGCTCGACAGCGGCAGTAAACCACAGATGAGTCACAGGATTTTTAGATTATTGATTCCGTCCGTGTTAATCGTGGCTGTATTAGTGCCATCTGTGGCGCAGCGGCCGTTCGACGACTTCCGCCGCCGCCCAACGTCGCGCGCGGCGGACGCCGGTCCTTCGTTCGGCGAGTTCACGTTCGTTCGCACGATCTACGAATCGCCCTTCCGCGGTTACGGCCGCCGCGGCTACGGCGGCGGCACATGGACCACCGACTACCCCGAAGCCGACAACAATTTCATCGTCGGCCTGCGCGAATGGGCCGGCACCAATCTCAAGATCGCACCGCGCCCCGAAGCACTCGAGATTCTCGACGACCGCATCTTCGACTACCCGATCCTTTACATCGTCGAACCCGGCTTCATGGATCTTACAAACGAACAAGCCGCGCGCCTGCGCGAGTACATCATGCGCGGCGGCTTCATCTTCCTCGACGACTTCTGGGGCGAGTACGAGTGGCAAAACGTGCAGGAACAGTTTCAGAAGATCGTCCCTGAATACGAGATCAAAGATCTACCGCTGAGCCATCCGCTCTTTCACGCGTACCTCGACGTCGAAGAAGTGGTCCAGGTGCCGAACGTGTACAACGCGTCGCGTGGCATCACGTCGGAAAAAGGCGGCGTGGTGCCACACTACATGGGCGTTGAAAACAAGAACGGCCGCCTCGTCGCCTTCATCGCGCGCAACTGCGATCTCGGCGACGCGTGGGAATGGATCAACGATCCCGGCTATCCCGTGAAGTACGGACTACCCGCTTACAAAGTCGGCATCAACGTCGTGATCTACGCGATGAGTCACTAAGCTGACTTCGCCTTCTTCTGCTTGTTGCTGTTCATCTGTCCGCGCAACAACGCGATCTGCGCGAGCAGCACGTTCTCCATCGACGTCTTGCCCGCCTCAGACATCCACTGCGCCAGCGAAGCCACAAACAGCTCCTTCAAGTAAGCGAACGAGAACCCGTCTGTCTCGTTGACGATCGTCGGAGCAACGTGGTTCGAAAGGCGCAACTCGGGTTGCAGCTCACGGTTCCACTTTTCGACGTACGCCAGACGCTCGGCTTCACCGGGCAGATCGAAAGTGTACTTCCGATCGAAGCGGCTCGGACGATCGAGGATCGCCGTGTCGAGCTTCTCCGGATGGTTGGTCGTTGCCAACACAACCACGCCGGTGTTCACACGGAAGCCGTCCAGCTCGTTCAGGAAGAACGCCCGGGTCGCGTTGTTGATCATCGAATCGAGATCTTCGAGCACGACGATCGTCGGTTGTCTACGCGCGCGTTTGAAGACTTCGGTCATGTTTCCCTGCACGGTTCCGACGCCGGTGAAATTGCGCACGTAGAGGCACGGGCGCTTCAGGTAATTGATCAGCGCCTTCACCGTGTGGGTCTTTCCGTTTCCGGGTGGACCGATGAAGATCGCGCCACGCCGCCACGGAATGCCGTAACGTTCGTAAGTCTCACGCGAGTCGAAGAACTGCGCGAAATCGTTTTGGATCTCCTGTTTCAACGAGCCGCGCAGGATGAGATTGTCGAACGTCGCGCTCTTGATCGCGTCGAAGAGATCCCTGTCCTTTTCGAAGTATCCCTCCTGG
>DASUPR010000184.1:0-20729 GCA_036281015.1 Pyrinomonadaceae bacterium | reverse complement strand
ATCCGGCTGCGGGATGGCGATTAAGTTCGCTCGATTCTTTCGCGTTGATGTTGTAAGGCGCGTTGATGATGTCGCGGTCGACCACGAGCTTGCCGACGTCGTGCAGGTAACCGGCGATCTGAATGCCTTCGACTTCCTCTTCACTCCAACCCAACTCACGCGCGATGATCTCGCTGTAACGGCCGACGCGTTCCGAGTGTCCCTGCGTGTACTTGTCCTTGATGTCGATCGCCGCGGCAAAGGCGCGCACCGTCGCGCGATAGATCGTGCGCAACTCGTCGTAGAGCCGGCGATTCTCTTCCGCGCGTTGGGCCACCTGTTCGATCAAACGGTGCGTGTGAATCCCGACTCCGATGTGCCGGACCATCGCGCGAATCGTCTCGAAGTCGTCGCTGGAAAACTCTTCGCCGCTCGCTTTCCTGCCGAGCATAACCAGTCCGGTCACTTCATCGCGAACGATCATCGGCAGGATCAAATCAATTCCCTCTCCCACCAGCCGTTCGCGATAGCGCTCTACGAAACCTGCTGAGCTCTCCGCGGTGCTCACCAAAAAGTCAGCAGTGTCCCGCGTGAGAAACTCCTGCCGCTCTGCATCGGTGATCGAAAACTCCGTAAACAGATCTTCACCAACGCCCCAAATCGCCACACAGCGAAGCTCACCTGCTTCGACACACTCAGACACCGCGCCGCGACGCAACGCGAGCGTTCCGAGCAACAGGTGCATCGAGGTTCGCACCATCTCGGTGAAATCGCCTCTTCCAGCTATCTCCTGGCCCAAGTCAGCAAGTGCACCGAATGTGTGAATAAGTTTCTGGGTCGAAGGCTCCATTAGTTAGTGGACTATGGGAGTAGTCTGGAAACCCGAAAGCGTAAGTAACGCCTCGTGTTCGTCCTTTGCCAATGCTACGTGTCGGGTGAGCCCGAGCATCTCGAAGAGTTGGACCGTCTGGTTGTTTACTTCGGAGAAGACGATCCTGGCGCCGCTCTTTTCGGCGACGTCAATGATGCCGAGGAGGATCGAGATGCCGATACTGTTGACTAGTTTTGTGTCGCTAAAATCGATCACCAGCGCGCGGCAACCGCAGTCGAGTTGCCGGCGACACTCGCGTTCGATCTTTTCACCGGTCAGTTTGTTTAAATAATCGCTGGCATAAACAACAGCCGTGGTACCAACGCAGTGCGACCGTACCAAAGGGGCGTTTGGTTTATCCATGTCGTCTCAGGTTGTGTATCAGGAAGCGGTATCGCGAACGTATTTGGTCATGCGCAAGCTGGTGCCGTCGTCGACTCTTTCAAACTCGACTTCGTCCATCAACGTGCGAATGAGTTTAAGGCCCCATCCACGTCTTTCTTCTGCCGCTTCGGTTGTGTCTGAATGGCCGCTCGCGCCGTTAAGATTGGTTGGCACGACGCCACGACTCGAAATAGTGACGACTAATCTATCACTTTCGAGGCGAAAACGTTGATAAATTTTTCGATCGGGGCTGAAACTGTGTTCGGAGGCGTTGATGCAGGCCTCGACGATGGCGGTCTTTATCTGGTTGATGGCCTCAGGCCGGAACGTCAAACGCTTCGCGATCTGTTCGGCCGTGCTTGCCGCGATTAGCTCGTTGTCCTCGCCCATCGGCACCACGACGAGAAACTCGTTTGCCTCCTCTCCACTGTGGACAACCGAATTCACGGGTGTTTCGCTTATCCTCGCGGCCAGAAGCTCCAACTGCCGCCGGCTCGAACTCAACGCCTTGCGGCGAGACAACAAGCGGCCCGCATCTTCTGTAAAGCCTTCGTTTGAAATTAACCAGATCTGAAAGCGGCTGAAACCCAACCTGCCCGCCAGGCTCTCGAAGCGCTCGATCCACGCGCGGGCCACTTCGATGTCGACTTCCAGCTTCGACTCGAGATCGGCGACTAGCCAAACGACCTCCTGCGCGTCGGAGTAAACTCCGTCTTCGAATGTGTGCGCCACGAGACAGCGTTCGTCCTCGGAGATTTGCCGCATGTCGCTGTTGAAGGCGACACAGCTGGCCAGATGAACGGTCTGTGGCAGTTTGAACTGCTCGGTTTCGGCGTCGAGGTCTGAAGCGAGGCGGTCCGGTTCGAGGCCTTTGTACTTCCGCGCGAACGTGGCGTAGTCGAAAAGAACTTGAGGAACGCGCTGCGTGTTGAAGCGCGAGACGAGATCACGCAGGCTGACGCGCGCGATCTGTTTGTAATGACGCGCCATCGTGTGGGGCGCGCGTTTGAGTGCGTCGGCGAGTGCATCGGCGACGACGAGCGCGCGTGGTTCACCGTGAACGTCGAGCCGGTAGCGGATTTTCAAATAGTCTTTCCATGCTTGTGGTCCCGTGCCCGCTTCAACTGTAGTGCCGTCCCAGTTCACAAACTCCTGCACGTGCAGACGGTGTAAAACATCCTGAAGTTCACCGGCAGTCAGGTGCAAACGTTTGCGCCACACTTCGAACGACGACACCTGGTCTTCGCCCGCAGCGGCTTCCCACAACAGACGAATCAACAGGTGACGCGTCTCGAGCCGCGGTGAGATCTCTTCCAACAGGTAAGCAAAATGACGATGCAAGTGACCGCCGAAGAGCTCGTCGACGTAGAGTCGCTCGCAGTCGAGATACGAAGTGAGTGCAACTCGTTTCTCGCGCGCGGCTTGCAGGAAGATGTTGATGAAGAACGGACTGCCGGCGAATTGTTGGACCAGCAGATCGCGCGCGGCTTCGCTGGTGACGACGTGTTGGCGTTGGGCCACATGCTCGACGAGCAGCGACGCCTCTTTCGCGTCCAGTCGTTTAAGCCGCAGCAGATCGAGTAACTCAAAATTGCACTCGGCTTCGTGCGCGGCTTCTAGAATCTGCCGCCGCAAACCCGCGAGCACGAAAGTGAAGCCGCCGCGCCCGAACACGCGCAACACCTCCGTTCCTAACACGACCGCGCCGTTGAGATACTCGGCGAGCTGTGCGCCGTCCAGCATGATCAACGGCCGGCCGCTTCGGACGGGAATGCGTTGCGGCGCACCCAGACAAAAGCGAACCAGCGCCTTATCGTCGTTGCTGAAACGCAGACGTGCGTACGACTGGACCAGTTGTTCGACCCACTCGTGATCCGCGGGCGGCGCGAGCTCGAGCAGATCGTGAAGCGTCAGCGTGGCGTTCGAAACAAACGGCTCGTTACGGCGAAACGCGATGTACTGCTGAAGAAACGTGTTGAGAAACTCGATCGCGGCGCTCACCGCCGTCGTTTCATTGCGCGTGAACGCGAAGTAGATCGGAATGACTTCGGTGCGTTGATTGAAGATGCGATCGTAAGCCTGGCGCAGCAGTTCGGACACGCCGGCAGACGGTTCCATGAGCAGCAGCAGACCACGCCCGGCATTCTCGGGCGCCGCGTGAGCCATGACCGCCGCGAGTTCCTCGGTGCGCCCCACAAAGTCGGGTGGCGCTACGCGGCCGAGGACGCGGCGGAAGTTCTCACTGGAACTGCCTCTATTCATGTCGCGCGTTTTCCTCGCCGTAAAAGACGGTCCTGTCCTTGCCCATGTGCTTCGCCTGGTAAAGCGCGCGGTCCGCGGCCGCGATGATGTTTTCCGACGTGTTCACGAACGGCGAAAAAGTCGAGACGCCGATGCTGACAGTCACGTGGCCCAGTGGTTGAGACTTTCCATGCGGAAAGTGGGTCGTGCTGACGCGTTGCCTGATGCGATCCGCGATCGCGCCAGCTTCGACGATGCCCGTTTGCGGCAGCAGAATGCAGAACTCCTCGCCGCCGTAACGCGAAGCCACATCAGCGGAGCGCAGCGCGCCTTTCAAACAATGCGCGGTGATCTGTAGTGCGAGATCGCCGGCCTGGTGCCCGTTCTTGTCGTTGTAAGCTTTGAAGTCGTCGATGTCGATCATCAGGAAGCTCATGGGATAATCGTAACGCTTCGAGCGATTCAACTCTTCCATGAGGCGTTCTTCGAGATAGCGCCGGTTCGGCAACGCAGTCAGCGGATCGGTGATCGACATCAGTTGAAACTCGGTCGCGCGTTCCTGCCATTCGGCGCGTTCGAGCGCGAGCGCGACCTGTGGGCCAATGATCTCCAACAATCCGAGATCGACTTCGTCAAACGTGCGCCCGCCGGACTTATCAGTGACATTTAAAACTCCGACTTTGCGACCGCCGATGATGATCGGATAACTGATGAATGAATTCGTTTTGTAACGGCGCTCAGGCGCGGCCGGCGTGCGGCCTTCGCGCCGCAGATCGGTAACGATCAGCGGTTTTCCGGAATCGATCACGTGCCCTGACACGCCTTCGCCGACACGTATTGGTCCAACCTTCGCCGGATCGGTTGCGAGTCCGCTGGCGGCTTTCAGGATCAACTCGTTTGAGTTCTCGTTGAGCACGAGAATCGAGGCGCGTTCCGATTGCAGCAGCTCTTTTGAATTGCTGACGATCGAGTTGTAAGTCTTCGCCGGATCAGCGCAACTGATGCGTTCGAGAAAGTGTTGTAGCGAGTTTGTAAAACGCGAACGCGATTCCAACTCGGTCCGCAAGCGGCGAATTTCCTGTTCGAGATCCGATTTCGCCGGCGGCGCCGCAGGTTCCTGTTGAGGTTTGATTTTGGTCTTGTCAGAACCGTTTGAAGCTGCGGATTGAAAGCGGTGAGAAGTCCGCTCAACGCGTTCGGCAAGTTCGTGGAGCCGTTGCAGTTCGGAAAAGATCACGTTTGAAAACGTTTCATCGCCGCCCAGGCTTTTCAAATCGCCAGCCCGGAAGCGTTCCACGAGTTGCTGGTAATCAACGCCTTTGATGAACGCGCGACCGCCGATCACCGCCAGACTACGCTTGCCGCCAAGGTCAACTCGCTTCGCAAAACACTGCAATCCCGCGTGACACTTGTATTCGATCATGCCGCCGGCTTTCGTTGCTTCCGCATGGGCGGCGCCGCAGTACGGGTCGCAGAGTTGCACGTGCTCGGGAGATGTCTGAAAAGCCTGACAAATGGAATTGTTGTTGGAAACGACGACTGCGGGCGGCTGGTGACCATCAACCAGGAGCAGGGCGAGCCCCGAGTTGGCCGCGAGCCCATCCTGAACCTCCGGCCACGCGGGAGGGGCATCTTCGCGGTGTTCCTGAGTATTTGGGGCAATGGGGGATTTCTTCATTAGCTTCTGGGCACAAGCCTATGGAACCCTCCCTCATCCGCACACGAGGATTACCTTAGTCCTAAACAGCGAATAGCAAGGGGATTTCAAGGGCTGTAGGCCAAAATGCCACGAAAAAAGCGAGCTTTATTCGAGGCCGGGAGCAGTGCCGGGCGGAACCTCCTCGATGTGAGGCATGGCCGGGCTAATCCTGACGCACGCCGCAAAATGCGCAGGTTTAATCTCAACGAGTTGAGGAACCACCTCCTTGCAAACATCGATCGCATACGGACAACGCGTATGAAAGGGGCATCCTTTTGGCGGATTGATGGGCGAGGGGACATCGCCCTCCAGCATTATACGTTGTCTCGTCGCTTCGATCTCGGGGTCGGGCACGGGCACCGCCGAAATGAGCGCCTTCGTGTAAGGCATCAACGGCTCGGCGTAGATCGTCTTGGCGTCGGCAACCTCCACGAGCTTGCCCAGATACATTACCGCCACCCGATCCGAGACGTGCCTGATCGCCCGCAGGTCGTGTGAAATGAAAAGATAAGTGAGGTTCTTCTCTCGCCGCAACTTCTCGAGCAGGTTCATGATCTGCGCCTGAATCGAAACGTCGAGCGCGGAGATCGGTTCGTCGGCAACGATGAAATCCGGATCGACCGCGAGTGCGCGCGCGATGCCGATGCGTTGGCGTTGTCCACCGGAAAACTCGTGCGGGTAGCGTTTGATGAAGCGTTTGCTCAGACCAACAGTTTCGAGTAATTCCTGAACGCGCTGCTCTGCTTCCCTTCCTCGTGCGAGACGAAACGTCTCCAAAGGCTCGCCCACGATCTGGCCCACGGTCATGCGTGGATTCAACGACGCGTAAGGATCCTGAAAGATGATTTGCAGGTGGCGGCGTTGTTCGCGTAACTGCCGGCCCGAGAGATGGGCCAGGTCGGTGTTGCGATACAAAACTTGCCCGCTGGTGAGTTCGGTGAGTCTTAAAACAGCGCGGCCGAGCGTCGACTTGCCGCAGCCGGATTCGCCGACGAGCCCGAGAGTCTCTCCCTTTGCGATATCGACCGTCACGCCATCGACCGCTTTCACCACGCGGTTGCGGCCGAGGTTGAAGTGCACCTTTAGATCTTTAATGGCGATCAGAGTTTCAGCCACCGTAAACCTCGTGAGCAAAATGACAGAGTGAATGATGATCGGGTGTTAGCTCGACAAACGGCGGAAACTCTTTCCGGCAGATTTCTTCCGCACGTTCGCAACGCTCGGCAAACGGGCAACCGGGTTTCAGTTGGGCCACGTCCGGCGGCAGTCCGGGAATCTGGTAAAGCTTGCCTTGCTCGTCTGTCGGATCGGGCACCGAGCGCAGCAGTCCTTTCGTGTATGGATTGCCGGGACGCGCAAACAACTCCTTCGTCTTCGCCTGTTCGAAGACCTTTCCGGCGTACATCACGATTACGTGATCGGTCATGCCGGCCACGACGCCGAGATCGTGTGTGATCAAAATGACGCTCGTGCCGGTTTCCTGTTTGAGTTTCTTGATGAGCTCGAGAATCTGCGCCTGGATCGTGACGTCGAGCGCCGTTGTCGGTTCGTCCGCGCTCAGCAACTCGGGTTCACAGGAAAGCGCCATCGCGATCATCACGCGCTGGCGCATGCCGCCCGAAAACTCGTGCGGATAACTATCGGCTCGCGTACGCGCGTCTGGTATGCCGACGGTTTCCAGCATCTTTATGGCGTGCTCGTAAGCCTGTGCTTTCGTGTGACCGAGATGCAGTTGCGTCATCTCCATTAACTGCCTGGAGATCTTCATGAACGGGTTCAGCGACGTCATCGGGTCCTGAAAGATCATCGCGATGCGGCGCCCGCGGATCTTGCGCACCGCGTCAGGCGGCAGCAACAGGATGTCCTCGCCTTTGAAGAGCACTTCGCCGCCGGCGATCTTTCCCGGAGGATCCGGAACGAGACGGATGATCGAGAGGTTTGTAACAGACTTGCCGGAACCCGATTCGCCGACAATGCCGAGCGTCTCGCCGCGCTGGAGTTGAAACGAGATCCCGTCGACGGCCTTAACGAGACCGTCGTCAGTTTCGAAGTACGTGCGGAGATCTTTGACCTCTAAAAGGATCAAATGGTCCTCATTTGGGGATCAAGCGCATCCCGCAGGCCGTCGCCTAAGAAGTTGAGTGAAAACAAGGTCAGCGCCATCGTGACGCCCGGAAAGATCAGTTGCCACGGAAAGATCGCGATGTTCTGAATGCCGTCGGCCGCAAGGCTGCCCCACGAAGCGAGTGGCGCCTGCACGCCCAAGCCGAGAAACGACAGGAACGCTTCGGTCAACATGATCTGTGGAATCGTCAGCGTTGCGTAGACGATCACCGGTCCGAGTGTGTTCGGCACGAGATGGCGAAAGATGATTCGCGGCGCTGACACGCCCGTGGCGCGTGCTGCCAGCACGAACTCCTGGTTCTTCAACGACAGCACCTGGCCGCGTACGATACGCGCCATCGTCAACCACGACACGGAACCAAGCGCTATAAACAGCAGTATCAACTGCCCGCGCGGCGTTTGACTGCGAAACATCGACAGCAAGACGATCACGAGGATCACGTACGGCAGCGAGTAGAGCACATCGACGATGCGCATCATCAGGTTATCAACACGGCCGCCCACGTAACCCGAAATCGCACCGTAGCTGACGCCGATTATCAACGACACAAGCGTCGCGATGATGCCGACGAACAACGAGATCTGCCCGCCTTGCAAGACGCGCGCGAGTTGATCGCGTCCGGCGTTGTCAGTGCCCATCGGGTGTTTCCACGAGAACTCGCCGTCAGGCCCCTTGAACGGCGGAAACGATCGGACGAGTTTCATGTCGCCGGTCGGAATGTAATCGGGCGTGAAACCAAAGGTGCGCTTGATGATTGTTGGACCAGTAATCGAAGCGAGCGTGATCAGTATCACGACGACGAGACCAAACACCGCCAGCTTGTTTTTCAACAAACGCCGCCATGCGTCGCGCCACAACGACGTGCCCTTAACAAACTCGCCAGCTTCAGTGTGAATCTCTGGTTCCGGTTGCATTACTGGTATCTCACACGTGGATCAAGGTACGCATAAACGATGTCCACTAACAGGTTCATTAACAGCAAAGTGATCGCGATGAACGCCACGATGCCGATGATCAACGGCTCGTCACGATTCAGCGAAGCCTGAATGAAGTAGTTTCCCAAACCCGGCAACGAAAAGATCCGCTCGACTACGACAGTTCCCGTCAACAGAAATGCCAGCGTCGGTCCGGTGAATGAAACAACCGGCATCAGTCCGCCACGCAGGGCGTGCTTGATGATGACGTCCTTCTCACTCAAACCCTTCGCGCGCGCAGTGCGGATGTAATCGGAACGCAGCACCTCGAGCATGCCCGCGCGCGTGAGCCGCGCGATGTAGGCCATGTAGAGAGCCGACAACGTGAGCACCGGTAAAATCAGGTTCCTGCTCGGAAAACCACCCCAACGCGAAGGCGGCAACCAATACAGAGTCAGCGAAAAGACCAGCACGAGAATCGGACCAAGCACGAAATTCGGAATCGAAATCCCGAGCATTGCGAAGGCCATCGACGCGTAATCCCAACGCGAATTCTGTTTGAGCGCGGCAATAGATCCGATGGTTATTCCAACTACAAGGGCCAGTAAGTAAGCCAGAATACCAACAGCCGCAGACACCGGCAGCGAGCGCCGGATGATTGTGTTTACCGATTGACCTTCGAATCGCAGCGAGGTGCCGAAGTCGAGATGGCGGACGATGTTCCACATCATCTTGCCGTATTGCTGGTACCAGGGCTTGTCGAGACCGTACTTTTCGCGGATGTTCTTTTCGATGGCAGGCGGCAGCCTCTTCTCGCCGGAGTAGAAATTACCGGGGGCGAGTTTGATCAAGCCCCAGGTAATCGTAATCACGACCAGAATCGTAGGGATCGTAATCAGGAGGCGTCTGATTATGAAGCGAACCATTTGCGCGTTTTGTTATTCGGCCAAACTCGGAGTTCCCGAGTCCCACTTGGCCTGATCGCGTTCGATGTAAACGTACTTCCAGGGATATAACGATGCCGGATTCGGATACATTCCCTTGACGTAAGGCTTCTTCACCCAATTAACCGACGCTGTGTCGAGGGGAATGACTGGCTGCGCCTTGAGCATGTAGGCTTCTGCTTCCGCCAGGAGTTCGTAGCGCTTCTTGTGATCGAGTGTCCGATTTGCCTGGTCCAGCAACGAAACGTATTTCGGATCGTGCCAGCCGGTGCCGCTGTCCTCAGCATAGAAGATGCCCAGGAACGTAAACGGATCCATGTAGTCTGCGCCCCACGCGCCACGCGCAAAACCTTTGTAATCGAGCTTGTCCTTCGTAACAAGGAAAGTCTTCCAATCCATGTTTCGCAGGGTGACGGTGATGCCGAGGTTCTGTTTCCACTGCGCCTGCATCCACTCGGCCATCGCCTTGTTTGATTCCTGCGTGTTGTAGATGTACTCGACGTCCTTTACGGGAAACTTCGGACAGGAATAAGTGCCGTCGCTATTTTTAGTCACTGGAAAACCAGCTTCGCCGAGTAATCGCCGCGCTTCTTCGGGATTGAACGCATCGCCTTGAGGCTGCGGATAATTGTTAAAGATGCGAGTCGGCGTGAAGGCCGTCAGCGGCTTCACGATCTTGCGCCAGGTGGCCCATGCCTCCTTATCGATGGCCATGTTGAATGCACGGCGCACTCGCACGTCGCTCATCGGCGGCTTGGTCGTATTGATCATGAGGTAATCGATCGCCGCTTCGACCGCGTCCATGTAGTCTTTCTTTTCCCTGACGACGTGCAGCCACGCGTTCGGCACCGTGTGATTGAGAACGGCGTCGATCTCTCCGACCTTGTAGACGTTCATGATCGAAGGATTGTCAGACATGGGGTAGAAATGGAGCTCGTCGAGTTTGACGTTTGCCGCGTCCCAGTACATCGGATCGCGTTCGACCACCAGCTTGTCGTACGGCTTCCACGTTTTTACTTTGAATGGACCACAGGTCACTACGTGTTCTGCGTGCGCCCACTGCGCGCCATACTTCTCGATGACTTTGCGGGGCACGATGCGAAAGACCTGGTGGGCCAACATGCCGACGAAGAAAGGCGCGGGCAACGTCAACGAGTAGCGGACTGTGTACTGATCGACTGCTTCAACGCCGATGTCTTCAGCGCGGACGGGAACCAGTTCTTTACCGTTGATTGCCTCTTTTAGTTTGGCATTGGCGTTCAGCACCTTGGTTCGGGTTTTTTCGTCACCCGGTAACGTCAGGCGCAGCGGCGTGTGAAGTGACTGATGAAAAGCCGAATCTGCCGGCGGCTGTGAATCTTCCGCGGTCGCTTGATACTCAGCCTTTGCCGGATCGAGTGGACTGCCGCTTAACGGCTCAGGCTCCATCTCCTCGAAATCCTTGGCCAGCAGAAACTGGCCGTTACTCGGATCGCGCACAAACACTTCGGCGGAGTTGTAGGCCTTCGCGTACTTGATGTACGAGGCCAGACCGGCGGTGCGCGATGCCGTGTCTTTGGAGAGCGCGCGGCGAAGGCTGTAAACAAAGTCATTCGCATCGATCGGATCGCCGTTGGACCAGCGACCGTTGCGGCGCAGGTAGAACGTGAATTCGGAAGAGTCGTTGTTGGCGCGCCAGTGCGTCGCGAGCGCCGGGATCGGTTCCAGCGTTTTCGGATGATATTCAACCAATCCCTCGTAAAGCGCCATGTAAATGCGCGCTTCGGGTTGACCATCGCTGACGGCTGGATCGAGTGTTTCCGGTTCGTCACCGGTCACGTAACGAAGGATGTTTCTGTCGGGAGGAGTGGTTTTGCCGAAGTAAAGCTCATTGCTTGACGCAACGGCGCATGACAGCGTCGTGTAAGCCATCGACGCGAGCAAAAAGAGCGCACAAATCTGCTTCCAGTTGATACGGCTCATCGCGGAACCTCCCTCAACAGTCCCGCGAACTTATCACGCGAGAGAAGTTTTTATCAAGATGGTCCTGTACTTAGGAGATCTTAACCGCGTAGCCTAAACCGTCGCCGACCGACAGAATTTCGGATCGAAGTTGAGGGTGATTGATGAAGTAACGATTGAAATCGCGCAGCGCGATTGTGGAACTTTCGTCGTTTGCGCTCGCGGGTTGCGCGACCCGTCCGCCCCAAAGCAGATTGTCGACGATCACGACACCGCCTGATCTCAAAAGCGCCAGACCGAGATCGAGATACTGCGCGTACTCTTCTTTCACCGCATCGATGTAGAGAAGGTCGAAAGTGTCGGTGAGATGCGGCATGACGTCGAGAGCTTTGCCGCGTTTGATCTGAACACGATGTGAGAGGTTTGCGCGTTCGAAATAACCGGACGCGGCTTTGATCATCTCATCGCTCGGTTCGATCGTGACGACGATGCCATCGTCGCCCATGCCGCGCGCGAGATGAACCACGGAGTAGCCGATGGCCATTCCGATCTCCAGCGCCCTTTTCGCCGCGATCGATCGGGCGGTGATCTCGAGAAACAGAGCGACCTCGGGATCAGCAATCGGCACGCGGTGCTCCGCCGCGTACGCTTCCATCTCCGTTAATAACCGATCGCTTTGCGCGTGCAGTCCATTGAGATATTCGGCCTGCTCGCGCTGAATAATCGCGTCAATCCTGGCTTTCATGCCCTAAAAATATGTCACCCGTCGGAATTTTCAGGCCCGTTCTCGCCCACTGTAACATACCGGCGACCCAATCCGAGCTGGCGCAGCTTGTGTTGGAGCGACTGCCGGTGCATGTCGAGAATCTCGGCCGCGCGGGTCACGTTGCCGTGCGTGTGTTCGAGACAGCGCGTGATGTAGCGGCGCTCAAACTCCCGCCGGTCCTCACGAAAATCTGCCGTGAACGGCACCCGTAAACCGTCGCTCTCGTCGCCTTCTTCAACCGCCCCGAGCGGCAAGCCGGCAGTGATCTCATCCGGTAAATCTCGCGGTGTGATTTCATCGCCTTCCGCCATGATCACGGCGCGGTCGATCGTGTTCTTCAGTTCGCGCACGTTGCCCGGCCAGGAGTACTCAAACAGACGCTTCAACGTTCCCTGGCTGAGACCGCGCTCCGGCAAATCGTAACGCTCCGCTGCGAGACGGACAAATGTCTCGGCCAGCATCGGGATGTCTTCGCGGCGTTCGCGCAACGGCGCAATGTCGACTGTCACGACCCGCAAACGATAGAACAGATCCGCGCGAAAGTTACCGTTGGTGATCTCCTGTTCGAGCGGGCGATGCGTAGCGCTGACGATGCGCACATCCACCGGGATCGTTTCGTTCGCGCCGAGCCGTTCGATGCGGCGTTCTTCCAGAGCGCGGAGCAGTTTTGCCTGCACGTTGGCGCTCATGTCGCCGATCTCGTCGAGAAACAACGTGCCGCCATCGGCCTGTTCGAATTTCCCTTCCCGCCGCGCCGCGGCGCCCGTAAATGCGCCCTTTTCGTGACCAAACAGTTCCGATTCGATCAGCTCCGAAGGCAGTGCCGCGCAATTCACAGCCACAAAAGAACCGTTGCGCCGCGTGCTGTTTCTTTCATGAAGCTCACGCGCGACGAGCTCTTTTCCCGTGCCGGATTCGCCGCGCACGAGCACGGTCGCGTCGGTTTCGGCGACCTTGTCGATCATGCTGCGCACGCGTTGCATCGCCTGCGAGTTTCCGATCAACGCGCCGCGTTGCGAACGCTCGACTTCAATGCGCCGGCGCAAGGAGTAGTTTTCGCGGCGGAGTTGAAGTGTTTCGGCGGCATTCTTTACGACTAACCGCAGATCGTCGACTTCAAAAGGTTTGGAAAGATAGTCGTGGGCGCCGGCCTTCACGGCTTCGACGGCCATTCGTTCAGAACCGTGTGCGGTGACGATGATGACGAGCGGCGCATTTCCGTTTTGGCTTTTGAGTTCCCGCAGGAAATCGAGACCGCTCAGTCCGGGGAGGTTCACGTCGAGCAGCAGGAGGTCTGAGTCGTTTTGTTTGAGGAGAGCCCGGGCGGCTTCGGCGGATCCTGCTTCGGTAATGTTGTAACCGAGTGTGGTCAGAGCCCGCCGCATGCCGTAACGAGCGGCTTCTTCGTCATCAACAATCATTAATCGCAACGAATCTTTTCTCACTTCCGGGTAAGTTTAGAGCCTTCAGTCGCGAATTCCCTAGCGCATTGTGTGCCAGAGAGCAGGATAGTGATTCGGGTCTATCTTGTCTGTCCTCGGGTGATAGGACACTTTTGTCTGTGTTCCTATGACAGGCGGGAGTGGCCTGCCCTACTTAGTGGTCCGTTTCGCCGCGAGGACGAGGATAATTGCGTCGCCTGAAGGGCCGACGTTCAACGTGCCGACGATCACTGGCTCGCCTTCACGCATGCTGATGTCAGTAGACAAGGTCGCGCCTTCGTAATTGAAGATCGGCACGGGCGGATTATTTGCCGCCACCGCCAAGGACTGAATCGGAATCGACGCGCTAAAAGCGAAGCCGACTACCTGCACCATTGACTGACCTTCGCTGTTACGCGCGAGCTTTATCTGCCGCATTCTGAACGAGCTGCGCGTTGTTGGTTGAGCCGGATCGGTTACAGACGTGAGCGGCGCGCTGACCCATCCAAGCTCGAGTTTTCCTTCGTTTTTCACCCGATTGATCAAGGTGCCGGCGAGCTTGTAATTCTTGAACGGCAGGTTCGCGCGCAGTTGCTTGAGAACCGGGTCGAGTGAATTCGGAATCTTAGAGTCGGTGACGTCCTGGTTTGTTCCCAGGATCATGTAGAGCTGTGTTTCAAGATTGGTATCGTCGGTGGCCTCAGTTTGCGTTGATTGGGCTTGAGCGCCACAAACAAGAAACAGAGTGAGCAGAATAAGGCTTAGAACTTTTCGATGCATTACGCTTCTCCTTCAGGTCCAGAATTGGGCCGCGGAATAACACGCAACTACAGCGGTAAAGTTCCCACACTTAATCGGAGTTCTTGTTTTCTACGACTTCTTTCTCTTTGGATTTGATCGGAGTGGCGATTTTTACTTCCTCGCCGTTGGTAGTGCCGAGCAGTTTGAGTATGTCCGGCACGTTGAGTCCGAGCGCCTGCAACTGTTGTAAAAGCGCATAGATCATTGTCGGACCAGTCTGCGCAAAGCGGTTCAAACCGCCGGAACCGCCGCCGTTTCCATCGCCGCCGTGATCGATCATCACGACTTTTTCGATGTTCCCCAACGGCTCGGAAACCGCTTTCAACGCCGGTGCGGTCGCTTCAATGATGCCCGGCAGTTTCTCGAGGATGGTTTGCAGCCGCGCTGCGTCGTTGAACTCACGCCAGGCGGCGGCTTTTTCCTTAATAGCTGTTGCTTCGGCCAGACCCTGTGCTTCGACGGCCTTGGCATGCGCCAAACCCTGCGCCTCGATCTTCGCCGCTTCGGCCAATCCCAGCGCCCTGATTTTTTCGGCTTCCGCACGGCCCTCAGCTTCGATCGCCGATGCACGGCCCGCACCCTCGCGTTCCAGCTTCTGGCTTTGGGCTTCGGCGGCCGCGATCAATGCCTGCTTTTGTCCCTCGGCTTCGAGAATCGCAGCTTCCTGTTGTCCCTGCGCCAGCAACACGCGAGCACGCCGCTCGGCTTCGGCTTTCTTAACAACGGTAGCTTCCAACTCTTTCTCACGCCGCAATACTTCCTGCTCCTGGACCGCGATCTGTTCCTGCGTCCGGATTTTTTCGACGCGAACTTCCTCCGCTACGACCTCTTGCCGCGCTTTTGCTTCAGACAGTGGACCAGCCTGTTCCGCTGTCGCCTGCTCGCGTTTGATCTCGGCTTGAAACTGCGCTCGTTTTACTTCCGTCGCTCTCGTCGAAGCCGCGATGTCGGCTTCCGAAGCGAGACGAACCCGCTCGCCCTCCTGCATCGCCAGCGCGGCTTTGATCTTCGAGTCGCGCAGTGCTTCGGCCTGGCCGATCTCGGCGTCGCGTTGCACTTCGGCAGTTCGTCTCTTGCCGAGCGCGTCGAGGTAACCTTCTTCGTCGGAGATTTCCTGAATCGTCAGAGCGTCGAGACCGATGCCCATCTTTTCGAGATCGCCGGCGGCTTCTGTCGTCAGCTTCTGAGCAAAGCTCTGTCTGTCGTTATTGATCTCTTCAACAGTCAACGTGCCGAGAATCGCGCGCAAGTGACCTTCGAGAGTTTGGAAGACGAGCTTGTGAAACTCGTCGGGTTTCATGCCGAGGAAGCGCTCCGCGGCCGCGCGCATCGAGTCGTCGTCACCTTTGATCTTGACGTTGGCCACGGCTTTCACCGATACCGGAACACCCTGCACGGTGTAGGCGCGCGACGTGGCGAGTGGCACTGTGAGGACGTTGAGGTTGAGGTATTCAACCTTCTCGAGAAACGGAACGATCAGCGTGGCGCCGCCTCTGACGAGCCGGTAACCGACGACCGTGCCGTCGGCCAACTTGCGTGAACGTCCGGAGATGACTGCGGCTTCATTGGGAGAGACTTTGATGTAGTTTCGGCTGATCAACATCAAAGCGATCAAAAAGCCGATCACTATAACAAGAGTCACAACAGGGAACAGTAGGTTAAAGTCGAGCATCGCAAATACCTCAAACTAGTTTTCGTGGTAAGTAGATTCGTAAGGACTGACGATGAGTGAATCGCCAGCAACTTCGTCGACGCGCACGGTTGCGCCGGCCTTTATCTCGCGGTTGTCGCGCGCGCGAGCAAGCTTCTCAACGCGTTCTTCACCGACGCGGCAACTCACCTGACCCAGGTTTCCGGGCGCGATCGAAACGATCACCTGGGCGGATCGGCCGACGAGTTGAGCAGTGGTCACAGAGCTGGACGACTGCTGCTTGTAAAGAAAACGTCCGAACAGTGAAACGACACCGCCGAGAATGATGCCGCCGCCCAATCCCAACAGCGAACTCGCGACGATCGAGAGTCCCATTTGGATTCCGATAGCGCCAAATCCTCCGAACGCGGTGACAAACACGCTCAGCACGCGGCTATCCAAAAGCGCGTGACCGTCCGCACCGGTGTCGATGCCGGTTTCGAATCCGAAGCTGTCGAAAATGTCTCCCACCACCAGGGATATCAGCAGAAACGCGAATCCGATTGCGGCGATCACAAGGAAAACCGCCAAAGGGGTGATGTTTGCGAGAAATTCAGGCACTGAGTTAACTCCTTCGAGTCGAGATTTCGGTCCCTGAAGAACGGGCCTCAGTATCGGTGAAGACTTATTCGTCCTGTAAGACTATCACGCGACGAGATCAAGAGGTAGACGAAGTTGAAAAACAGCGCCGCGTCCGTTGCTGGACGTGTCGAGTGAAGCCGAGCCGCCGACTTCCTGCACGCGCTTGCGAACAATTGCCAAACCGAGCCCGGTGCCGCGTTGGCGGGTGGTGAAAAAGGGCTCCCATATGCGTTCGCGCATGTCGAGCGGCACACCCGCGCCGCTGTCCTCGACCGTAATCGACAGCTCACCGTTCGCGGCTTCAGCCACGACTTTCACGCGCCCGCCGCTCGGCGTCGCTTGCAAGGCATTCAAGAGCAGATTCGACGTCGCATCGCGTAAAGCGGAAACGCATTTTCCGGTTAACGTCGTGTTTGATCTGACTTCGCACTCGAGATTAACTCCCTGCTCGCGTGCGTTTGCGCGAAACAGATCGATCACGGAGTGAAGCAACTCGTCGAGGCCCAACGGTTGTTCAGCCGCACTTTCCTTGCGCGCAAAGCTCAGCAGTTGCGTGACGCTTTGGCTCAGGCGATCGGTCTCGCCGACGATCAGACGCAGATCGCGTTCGTACTCGTGATTGAGCTGTTCGTCTTCGCGCATCACTTGCGCGATCGATTTGATCGCCGACAACGGGTTCTTGATCTCATGAGCCACTGTCGCCGCCATGCGGCCGAGTGAAGCGAGACGTTCGCGTTCGGCGAGTTCGCGTTCCAGCCGCAGGTTTTCTCCAAGTAATCGAGAATCGTCGATCGCGATTGCGACCTGACCCGCGAGCAACTCCATCACCGAACGCACATCGGGTGTTAAGGTTGCCGATAACGCATCGACCGCGAGCAGACCTTCAACCTTTTCTTCGCGGCGCATCGGATAGGCGATCCTGAAACCGTGTTCCGACAACAGCGGTTCATCCTCGACCGGTTCCCAACCGTTGGCTTGCGAAAGTTCGAGAGTTTCCTTTACCCACGGATCAGAAACATCGTTGAAGATTTTCAGCTTACGTAACCCGAGCGCCTGCGTAGTTCGCTCTTCAACAAAATGCAGCAGATCGGGAAGGTCTTTGTACTGCCCGGCGTAAGCGCCGATGCGCGAAACGATCTCTTTGTAGAGCGCCGCTTCTCGTTCGAAGAGTTTGTGAAAACGTTGGGCCAGCCAGCCGCGCAGCGGCGCCGCCAGCAACGCGAGCGCGAGAATCAGCAGCGCTTCGACCAGTCCCGGCCTGACGCCGTAGCGCTGCGTCATCCAGTCGCCGATGGTGCGGATGCCAAACACGTAAACGGTCAGCACGACCGTCGCAAACGTCACCACGACAAGGCTCTTCTCGATGATTATTTCGAGATAACGATAGCGATAGATGTAGTACGCCAGCAGCACCGAAGGCAGCAGCGAACCGAGATTGGCGATGGTCCGCAGATACGTGCCGGCAACTGTTCCCTGCCAGAGCTCGAATCCGAGCGCTGCAAAGATCACGACGCCGACGCCGATGAACGACGAAGCGAGCGTGCGCATGATCCGTTTCTCACTGCGATTGCCACTCCTTCGCGCGATCAGTATTTCAGTCAACGCGATCAGCCCGAGTACGTACGCAATCCAGCACGCAAACGGAATCACAAACGGCGACAGCTTCACGAGCATCGGCGCGTAGTCGCCGATCCAGAGTTGCGGCACCGTCACGAGCAAAAAGATCGTCGGAGCGTAGGAGAGATAAACGCGGATGCGTTCGCTGCGATTGAGATCGCGTCCGTGTGCGTTGGCCCAGAGATGCAAGTGAACGTGAAGTAGCAGCGAGTAAGCAAAAGTAATGCTGATGACGGCGATCGTGTCTGCAAAGCGCAGCAGTGTGGTCCAGGTGTCGGGACCGAGATCGAAAAGACCGTGTAGCGTGATTACGAGGTTGCTGGTGTGCCAGCCCCCCATCGTGAGCGCGAGCGCGGCGAGAAGCCGTTCGAGAGGTGAGAGGTTGCTGCGGTGTAGGACGAGCTGCACTGCCATCCACAAGGGCAGCAGTGCGCCGACGCTATAGCCGATGACCTGTAGTATTTCGAGCGGATCGAGTGGGAACATAGGCATTGCCGATTGCCGATTTTCGATTGCCGATTGAGCGCGGCCCTAAACGTCCGCTATGCAGCGATCTGAAAAAAAGGCAGTCCGCAAATCGGCAATCGGCAATTGGCAATCGACAATGGATTAATTCGCCGCCGTGCTCTTGGGCACGGGCGACGTAAATGTAATCTCAACGCGGCGGTTCCTGGTCCTTCCCGCCACGGTCGTATTTGGCGCCAACGGGTTTGACGCGCCCATGCCGTTCGCTTGAATGCGCATGGGATCGACGCCCGCTGACTGGAAGCGATCCGACAACACGCGCGCACGTTCCTGTGTGAGCTGTTGCAACGATACTTCGTCGCCCTTGTTGTCGGTGTAGGCTTCGATCAGGATTTGATAGTCAGGATTACTTGCCAGCAACGCGGCGAGCGGTTCGAGATTCGCTGCGGCAGTCGGTGAAAGTTTGGCCTGACGCGCGTTGCTCCAGATCTTCTCAGGCAGAATCAAACGAAAACCACTCGTGGTTTCCTTAACAGTGCCGTACTTCGCGAGCGTCTCTTTCAACGCGGCTTCCGCATTGCGACGCTCAACAGCCCGGCGCTCTGCTTCGACGCGCGCGGTCTCAGCCTGTTTCTCGCCTTCGTATCTCGCGGCTTTGAGTTTGGCCGCCTCACCTTCGGCTCGCAGCGTCTGGTTCTCATCACGCAGCCGCGCGATCTCGACACGCTTCTCACGCAACTGATCGTTTGCTGAACCGAGATCGCGCTCGGCCAACTCGCGTGCACGTTGTTCCTTTTCTAAAGCAGTGCGAAGCTGCGCCACCTGGCGTTCCAACTCGTCGGCATTTTTCTCGGCCGCGCGCACCGCATCATCACGCCGGCGAATCTCTTCACGATTCTTGCGCGCCGAGCGTCGCACAGCCGTGACTTCCTCGGCATGCACGCCTGCCGATGTTGCTTTTCTCGCCTCGATGTCGACTTCCGCAACCGGTTGGCCCAAACGCCACGCCTTCTCCGCGTTCTGCAATTGATCTTCAGCAAGGCGCAGTTCCTCAGGCGCGTCCTGAGAAGCGCCGGCATATTTCGCGAGGTTCACCGCTTGCCGTGCGCCAAGCAACGACACCGGCGTCTCGCGATAATCGCGATCGGCGATCTCGGGAACTTGAACATTGCGGAAATAGTCGCTGGAGTTGCCGATGTAACGAACGTCAACCGTTTCGACCGTGCTGCCGTTCGGCCGTTGCGGAGGCAGGTTCTCCATCACCACCATGCGGCTCGGAACTTTCATCAGGAAGTGCGGCTCGGCAGTGAGAATCAAAGCGAACGTCTGCAACGGCGTGGTGACGTCGAGTTTCGAGTCGACGAATGAACTGCCACTGCGTTTGATTTCGCCGAGATTGTCGACGTGACCGTCAGGAGAGATTGCCCAGAGGATGTAAGTCGTATAAATGCCGCCCAGTTCGGAAGCGCGTGGCAGATCGTCGATGTTCAGCTCGACGCGCGTGCCGCGGCGTCCCGCGCGTTTGACCTTGGCCTCGCCTTTCAAGCGCGGCAACAGCGTCGTGCCCCGAAACTTCACCGTCACCGTCTCGTCCAACGGATAAGTGATAGCTACGGTTTTTCGTTCAACGTCCTGCTGTGCGACGACACTAACAAGGGAGAACAAAACGAGGACGAACAAAGAAAGAAGGCGTCGTGTACCCGAATAAATGGTCATGGCAGCAATCTCCTGGTGCTCTTGATGCCGCAAATACGCGCATTGTTGCCGAAGGACACGATCAGGTCAAGACACTTTAGCCACGAATATCCCGGGCGGCTTTGGTCTTACGGTGGGCTGCGATTTGGACCACAAGCACGGTGATACCCGAGAGCAGGAGCAAATGCATCCAGCCTGCCGGGCGAAAAATCATCATGACGAGCCAGCCAAGTAACAGGCCTGATCCGATCCACCAAAGCATCAGGGAATCTCGTTCAGCTTGTAACCAACACCACGCACGGTCAGCACGTAGCGCGGGTTTTTCGGATCGGCTTCAAGCTTCTTTCGCAAACGATTGATGTGCGGATCGATGTTGCGCTGGTAGCCTTCGTAATCAGTGCTCCAAACGCGATCAAGCAACGCATTGCGCGACCACGCGCGGCCCGGCTCTGAAGCCAGCAGTTCGAGAATCTGAAACTCGAGCGGCGTTAGATCGACGCGGTAGCCGTTGCGAATCACTTCATGCCGCCGCTTATCGATCACTAAATCGCCGACTTCGATCCGTTCGCCGTCCGGTTCCTGCGGCGCTGAACC
>DASUPR010000183.1:0-12277 GCA_036281015.1 Pyrinomonadaceae bacterium | reverse complement strand
CGCCTGTTCGCAAAGCGCCTTCAAACCACCATACAACTCGCCATACGACGGCTGGCCCGCGGTGTCGATTGCATAGGCGCGATCGAGCTGTTCGCTTGCCAGAGTGCGAAGCGGGGCTGTCTCATCCACATTTTTCACGCTGACATCCGCATACGCCGACATGCTCGAGATAAAAACATAACGCTCCACCGATCCCGACAACATTTCCGCCGCGGCCTGCACCGCGCGCGGCAGGTATCCACACGTATCAATAGCGGCATCCCAGCGGCGGCCTTGAAGTTTATCGAGATCTCTGTTTCGATCTCCGCTGATCGTTTCCACCTCGGGTATGGCAGACGATTGCGTGCCGCGGTTGAACAGCGTCACCTCATGACCGCGCTCGAGTGCCGCCTCGACCAAATGCCGGCCGACGAACCTTGTTCCGCCAATAATCAGCAGCTTCATCTATTTATGCGACAAACTTCCCGCCAACGACGACGATGCTATTACAACCCGAACCATTGATCCACATCCCACTCTACTGTTGGCCCAACGCGCCCGATTACGCCATGCGCGCCATGGTCCAGCAGCATCTCGTCTGCCTGCACAGTTACTTCGCTCACGAAAACACTTACGCCCTGCTCGTTACCACCAACGACCGCCGCGTGCTGGAAATCATCTCCGCCTACAAGCAGAAAACCGGTTACGGATTTTGGTTGGAGTTTGTGACGGAAAATGATCTGCTCGACGCTTTCAAAATCGATCGCTACCATCTCGCCGACATATCATCCAACAGGACGATCTTTTCGAAGTTTTACCCGATACTAAAAGGCAAAGCCGACGCAATCGTTCACATAGATTTCGACACGATCTTCGCCTCAAAGATCGATCTGACCCCGTTGCTCGCTTCCGACATCGCGCTCGTAGACGCAAATCAGTTCACGGAAAAGGAGCACCCCTGGGAGCCAAAGGAAAGCGTGGCAGAGTTTTTCCGCGTTCCACCTTCAACGAGAACCTCATGGAATTGGCTTAACTCGGGCGTGTTCTCAGTTCAACGCGGCGGGTTCCAGATCATAGAGGACGAGCTTGCACACTATCTCGAAAACCTCGACCACGTTATCGACGACGGCATTCACCGCTGTACGGACGAGATCATCATGAACGCACTCGCCGTGCGCGAACCCGATTCAGTGGCCGTCATCCCGGACTACCGTCTCCACTTTCTCGCCTACTATCTCAAACACGATCCGGCGTGGCTCACAAACGCTCAGATCATTCACTTTCATGCTTTAAAACCCGAGAGCTTTTGGTATCACGAAGGCGTGTTCACGCACCGCGAAGACATCACAGAAAACACGGTGCTGATGTCGCGGCTAAATGAGGATCTCGATTTGGCAGTACTAATGTGGTATCGACACCTGCACGCTGCTTGCGACCGATTGCCTTATCTCTTTCCGTTACGCGAAGCCGTCCAGCTCGACGTTGCGGAGCGCGAGATCGCAGCCCGACTCGATCGAGCGCGCGCGGTATCTCACGGTTCTGCATGAACCAACGCCAGACGTTTCCGGTGCGCATGTTTTCGGCGCTGAGAAGGATGATGCCGGCGTTGATGCCGATCACATCCGTATCGATCCATCCTGTTTTGGGGTTGAAGGCGTCGACGAAGCCGTACTTGCCGTAAATCTTCGCACCCCAGCGTTCGTGCATCGTGCGAAGCGCGGTGGTGGCGAGCTCGGGTGTGAACATCAGTGAACCACCCGCAGCGGAGGGAACGATCGTTCCATCGATGTCCGGATCGCGTGGTGGACCACCCCAGGCGAGATAACCCTTGGCGCTGTCGGAAGCGGTGATACCCCAGACGTTTGGTCCATAGTGGGGAAAGTCATGCGCGAGGTTTATGCAAAAGCTCCGATGCGCGTGCGTGGCGGCTACGGAGTTTTGAAAGTAATCGATGCGGTCACCACGATTTTCGCGCCGGTTGCGGTAATCAATCCATGCGTGAGAGTACTGATGCATGAACAGCGGCACGCCGATCGTGGTGAAGTAAGTGTTGCCTTCGTAACGATAACGATCGCGCCACAAGGCGTACCACGAAGCGGGTGAAATCGGATGCGTCGGTGAAGCAATCCCGAGGATGTAAAGAATCGTATCTTCGCTGTAAGTGTCCCAACGCGGGTGCAGGAATCCTGATTCGGGTTTCCAGCCGTGCGAGAGGAGTAGCGGATGACCGTTGAGCATCCAGCGAAAGTCAACGCGATGGTAGATCCTCGTAGCGAGCCGGACGATTTCAGGATCGCCGGCGAAGCATTGCTTTACGGTGAGAATACCGCCGAGCAGCAACGCCGTGTCGATCGATGAGATCTCGCTGTTCCAACGCCGGTCGCCTGTCTTCGCGTCGAGCCAGTGATAAAACCAGCCGCGTTGATGAAAGGCTCGCGAATCGAAGAAGCGCAAGGTGATGCGCGCACGCTCGATCGCCTGGCTGCGTGGAACCCAATTCCGATCAGCGGCGATACAGAGCCCGGTTAGACCAAAACCCGTAGACGCGATGCTCGCCACGTCGCGATGACTCTCCGGTAACGGGGAGCCGTCCATCCGCGCCCGATCGGGCACTAAACCCGTGCGCGGATCTGCTTGTTCCCAGAAGTATCGAAACGACTTTTCTTGAAGATCATCAATAAAAGCCTCGGTGGCGCGTGCCGAGGCAGCGGAGAAAAAAATTAGAACCAGAACAGTAAAGCCAATTTTAGGGATATGAGCTTTAGGGATAGGAGCTACCTCTCAACCACTTCAAACTTCGCTTCGATCACATCGCGCGAATTCGATCCAACCATCACTCTGAACTCGCCCGGCTCCACCACGAAACGCATCTCACGATTCCAAAACGCCAGATGATCGTGCGACAGCGGAAACTCCACCCGCCGCTTCTCACCCGGCTTCAGCGTCACGCGCTGAAAGCCCTTTAGCTCTTTCACCGGCCGCGATAACGACGCAACCGGATCGCGAATGTAAAGTTGGACCACTTCATCACCCGCACGCGGCCCCGAATTCTCAACGTCAACACTCACCACCAATTTATCCGTCGCCCGCATTCGCGGCGCGCTCAGTTGCAGGTTGCTCACTTTGAACGTCGTGTAGCTGAGCCCGTAACCAAAAGGGAACTGCGGCGTCCACGGCACGTCCAAATACTTTGACGTGTATTTATTCTGCTCTTCCGGCGGACGGCCCGTGTTCAAGTGGTTGTAGTAAATCGGCACCTGCCCGACCGTCCGCGGAAACGTCACCGGCAGTTTGCCGCTCGGATTAACACCACCAAAAACAACATCGGCGATCGCGTTTCCCGCCTGGCTGCCGCCCATCCACGCAACGAGAATCGACGGCACGTTATCGACAATCCAGCCAATCGTCATCGGCCGGCTGTTAACCAGAACGACAGCCGTCGGCTTGCCGGTCGCCTGAATCGCTTTGACCAAATCCATCTGCCGTCCCGGTAGATCGAGCGAACTCCGCGATGCCGCTTCGCCACCCATCTCATCACTCTCGCCGACAAAGACGAGCGCAACGTCCGACTCTTTTGCGAGCGCGACAGCTTCAGCAAATCCCGCATCCGAATCGCCCTTGATGTCACAGCCCTTCGCATAACCGACCTTCGTCTGTGCCGAAACACCGGCCTTGATACCGGCGAGCATCGTGACTGTGTTTTCCTCACGTCCATCACCGTTCCACGGACCAAGTGGCGCACGGCGATCGTCCGCGAGTGGTCCAATCACAGCGATCGACTTCACATTCTTATCGATCGGCAACACACTGCGGTCGTTCTTCAACAACACCGTCGAACGCGCCGCAGCTTCACGCGCCAGACGCAGACTTTCCGGCCGCAGTAAAGATCCCGCCTCACGCGCTTCGTCGGCGTACGGACGATCAAAAAGTCCGAGCCGGTACTTGATCCTCAAAATCCGCCGCACAGCCTCGTCGATCGTGGCCATCGTCAGCTTGCGTTGTTCGAGCAGTTGCGGCCCAAACTGGTTATAACTGCGGCTGACCATTTCCATATCGACGCCCGCATTCAGCGCCGCCGCCGCAGCCTGTTCTTCATTCGCCGCCACGCCGTGATTGATCAACTCGCGCACGGACGTGTAATCGCTAACGACAAACCCGTCAAACTTCCACTCCTGCCGCAACACCTTGGTCAACGTGAATTCATTCGCCGAAGCGGGCACACCGTTGATGGCATTGAATGAGCTCATAAACGTGCCGACACCCGCGTCAACCGCGGCTTTGAACGGCGGAAAATAAATTCCGCGCAACACGTTTTCCGGCACGTCCGTGGTGTCGTAATCGCGCCCGCCTTCAGCCGCGCCGTAAGCCACCCAGTGTTTCGCACACGCGAGCACCTTGTCCGGCGCGCTGTAGTCGGTCCCTTGGAAGCCGCGCACACGAGCCGCGGCGAAAGCGGCGCCGAGAAACGGATCTTCCCCGGCGCCTTCGGTGATTCGTCCCCAACGCGCATCGCGCGCAATGTCGACCATCGGCGCGAACGTCCAGTGCAGTCCCGCGTTGTTTGCCTCCTGTGCGGCAACCGCAGCCGAACGTTCGGCGAGCGTCGGATCCCAACTCGCAGCTTCACCAACCGGAATCGGAAAGACCGTCCGGTAACCGTGAATCACATCGAAGCCAAACAACAACGGAATCTTCAACCGCGACTCCGTCATCGCGACGCGCTGCAGTTGATTCGTCCGCTGCACTCCGCGCACGTTCAACGTCGATCCCAACAGACCTTTGCGAACGAGATCGACGTGTTCGGGACGAAAGTTTCCGTTGGCTTCGCCGTCGAGTTGTTGTAGCTGGCCCAACTTCTCGGCCAGCGTCATCTTCGCGAGCAGTGCGTTGACTTCTCGCTCGACATTCCGCGGCCCCTGCGATCGCACCGGCGCTATCGCCAGCAGCAGAACGCAAACGAAAGTTAAGAGTATTAAGTTGATTCGTCTCATCTGTGGTTAAAAGTTAAACCGTGCCTGAAACTCAACTACGCGGCCCGCGAGCGCACCGCGCGCACGTCCAAAATCCGGACTGTCGATGTTCGGCGAGAAGAAACCGAACGGCGCCAGATTCAGGTTGTTGAAGACGTTGAAGAAGTTTGCCTTGACTTCCAAAAAGCTCGCTTCACCCAGAACATTCGGCAGGCCAGTGCGCTTCCCAAGACTCATGTCGACCGAGAAGTATCTTGGACCACGAAACGAATTGCGGCCGATGCCCGGCAGCAACGTCCCCTGCGGGTTGTTCGGATCGAAGTAAAGCAGTCCACCACCGGGGAAGTTTCCGCCGGGACGGATAAACGCCTCGTTGTCCGTGTCGGTCAAGTTGCCGCCAAAATAGCGTGTTGGGCGAGAAGGACAAACAAAGTCCTGCGAACCCGGCGCGCGCACGCATTGACCAGTGTGCGGCGTCCACGGAAAACCGGTGTGAGCGGAGAGTATGCCGTCGAGCTGCCAACCGCCGAACGCCTTGCCGATGAAATCGCGGCGATTGCGTAAAAACGGTATATCCCACAAACCCGAGATCGCGAGATTGTGCCGCACGTCGTAATCGGATGGACCACGTTCCTGACTCAGGTCCTGCGGAAACGTTTGATTAGTCACCGCACCCGGACCTTCGTTTGACAATGTGTCGATGCTCTTGGACCAGCGATACAGCACGTCAAACTGAAAACCTTGCGCGAAGCGCCGCGTCAGTCGCGCGTTCATCGAATTGAAGTTTGCGTTTACGTCCGGTGTTGGAATGTAGACGGCAAAGGCGAAGAAGTCGGGCGGGATCACCGGCTGCACGAATCGCTGGTTAACAAGGCGGATCAGCCCGTGACTCGAGCTGCCCTGGTAACCGACAGTCGCCGCGAGTTGCCACGGCAATTCGTACTGGATGTCGAACGAGTAGAGGTAAACATACGGCACTGGCGTGTCAGCGAGCGCGCCGTAAACCTCAACCGTACGTCCTGCCGGAGCGCCCGTCGCCGGATCGATGCCCACCGCGAGCGCCGGATTTGCCGGGAAGCTGAAGGGCGAAGCACTCGCGCCAAGCGAGTATTGAATCTGGCCGCCTGCCAAAGGAGAGCCGAAGTCTGTCGGCGCAGTGCCGCAGCAGATCGAGTAGCGCGCGAAGAACGGTGGATTGCCGCGCGTGTTTGCGAAGACAACCTGTTCGATGCGGTTGTAGAAAATGCCGGCGCCGCCGCGAAACACCAGCTTGTCGCGAAAGCGGCTGGGACTCCACGCGAATCCCACGCGCGGCGCAAAGTTGTTTCGATCGGGGTTGTAAAGTTCATCCGTCGGTTCTACGCGAGAACCGGCAAGACCACCGCCTGGTCCAAAGACGAAGTTTGCCACGCGATCGTCACGCTCTGAGAGCACGTTGAAATACTCGTAACGAAGTCCGAAGTTCAGCGTCAGATTCGGCCGTGCTTTCCAGTCGTCCTGAAAGAACAAGCCATAGCCGCCCGTGCGGAAGTGCCTTTGTGCATCCGCCACGCCGCCGGTCCGCGGGTCAGCGTTAATCTGATAGAAAATCGGCGCGTCGTTGGCGAGATTGAAGAGGCCGACGAACGAGTACAACGGCCGCGATGCGCCGTTGAGATTGTCGTCGTTGAGCTCCTTGCGCCAATCGAAGCCGAAGCTCAAACCGTGATTGCCGCGCACGTAACTGAGCTTGTCGCGAAACTCAAACGTTTTTTCCGAGAAGATTCCCGGCGTTGTTTCTGCCTGGTTCGCGCCGAAGCGAATGCGGCGACCCTCCGTCAACATACCTTCGACTTCCACGCGCGGGATGCCGAAGTTGGTTTCGCGCGACGATTCCACTTCGTCAAACTTGAACTGCGTAAAATTGAAACGCACTTCATTCAATAGCTGCGGCGAAAAGATATGGTTGTAAAGCCCGGTGAACGCGTTGTTATTTGGCGAGCTGGTGATGTCAGCGTGTTGCCGCCCCGCAGCGCCGGTGTCGCTGCCGACAAAGAAGGCGCGCGTCAGGTAGGTGCTGAACGTGAACTGATCCTTGTCGCTCGGCGTGAAATCGAACCGCGCGTTGTATTGCTTCGGCCGGTTGATTGTCGGCGCGCCAATCACAACCTTCTGAATATCGGGAATTCCATCAAGCCCGCCACCACCAAGATTGCTGAATGTTTGATACTGGCCCAACGCTCCGGAAATCGAGCCGATGTCGAGACCGCCGCCCACAACCTGGCACGGAAAACTACCGAGAACATCCGTACACGACGGCGCCAGGTTTGCAGCGATGCGTGGCTGAACGCCGTTGCTGTTGAGTATCGCAGCCGTAACGCTGTTTGGGCGCGCAGCGAGCACTGCCTGACGAAACTGCGGCGTCTCAATGTATTGCGTTGACGGTGTGGTCGAGTTTTCGCGAAGAGTCTCGTACGAAAGGAAGAAGAACGCACGGTTTCTGCCGCTGTAAACTACTGGTCCACCTTCGCCGAAGTGCGGCAGGAAAATTGGACCGCCGAGACTGCCGCCAAACTGCCTGAAGAAACGTTCCACACGTTCCGGAAAGCCACGGCCAAAGTCATTCGGATACTTGTTAAAGGCATTGAGCTTCGGACTGTTGTACTTGAAAAAAGCGCGGCCGTGAAAATCATTCGTGCCGTTCTGTGAAACTACTTTGATCTGCGCGCCGGAACTGCGGCCGTCCTCGGCGGAATACGTCGTCGAAGAAACCTGAACTTCTTTTACGGACTCCTGATTGGGCGTAACCACTGCCGCGCCGCCGTGAGTCAAACTGTTCACACTGACGCCGTCGATCTGAAACGTGTTTGCCGTGACGCGCTGCCCGTTGGCGCTGATCTGAGGTTGGTTCTCAGTCGCGAAGATCGAATTGTTGGAGCCGCCTGGTCCAGTGTCGGAACCGGCGTTGGGCAAGCCCGCGGAGTTTCCGTTTCCACCGCGTGCCGAGTCGCCAAAGACGCCGGGTGTTAGTCGCAACAGTTCGTAGGGATCGCGTCCGGCCTGCGGCAGGCGCTTAACTTCCGCGGTCGTGATCGCTTTCGCCACGTTTGCATTTTCAGTTGAGAGTTGTGCAGTGGCTTCGTCAGTGACGGTGACGACGGCCGTGATGTCTCCGATTTCGAGGAACACGTCGACGCCCTGAATAGTCTCTCCAGCGACATTGACGTTCTGCGAGACGCTCTTCTTATAGCCTTCCTTTTCCACGGTCAGTTCATATCTACCAGGCGCGAGGCCGACAATGCGGTAAAACCCTTCGTCGCTGGTGGTGACTTCCTGGGTTCTTCCGTTCTCGAGGTCTTTGAGAACCACCCGCGCGCCCGGCACGACCGCGCCGTTCGCATCGGAAACTGTTCCTTGAATACCGGCCCTGAACTGAGCCTGGGCTGTAATCATCGCAGACAAAATGAAAAGCCCACACACGATCATGCGGGCCAAACTGAAGCTGGTTCGCGACATTGCAAGACCTCCGTACGTTTGCTTGGAGTCCAGCCTTTAGCTTACTGCGCGGGCAACAGCCTAAAGCTGAACTCAGAATTGGAACTGCGGCTAAGAAGACGGGGGAGACGCGATTGTACCAGTGCGACATTACAACCACGAGCGAAATTTTTTGTGTGGGCCTATACACATATCGGTGTTCTTTTTGTGACCACGAGTTAAGATGTGTACGGTCCATGTGGTCGCACCCTCCCTCATCGCTGTCGTTATCCAGTGCGGAAGTACACGTGTGGCGCCGTCGTCTCGAGCAGCCGCAAGAGTTGCACGATAGTTATTTGCGCACGCTGGCTGACGACGAACGCACACGGGCCAGCCGGTTTCATTTCGACAAGCATCGACGACATTTCGTAGCAGGTCGTGGTTTTTTACGCGCGCTCCTGGCCCGTTATCTCAATACAACAGCGGAAGAGGTGCGTTTTGCGTACGGACCATACGGCAAGCCAGTGCTGGACGGCGCACATCGCGAGAGCTCGCTGCGTTTCAATGCTTCACATTCAGGCGACTGGGCGGTGTATGCGTTTGTCGAGGACCATGAAGTCGGGGTTGACGTCGAGCACATCAAAGCGGATTTCGAGACCGAGGGAATCGCCGAACGTTTCTTTTCGGCGCTTGAAGTGCAAACACTGAACACGCTGGCGGAAGAGGAGAAGCCGGCGGCGTTCTTCCGATGCTGGACGCGCAAAGAGGCTTATATCAAAGCAATCGGAAGCGGATTGTCGCACCCGCTCGACAGCTTTGACGTCACGCTCGCGCCCGGCGAACCGGCAGCGTTATCGCGAGCTGAGGGATGGTCGTTGTTCGATCTCGATGTCGCGCCACAATACGCAGCAGCGCTGGCGGTTGAAGGACAGGTCAACGCAATACGCCACTACTTCAGCGAGTGACCGTAAACGCGATTGCCTGACGCCGAGAACATTAGCGTAATCGCTTCGTCCGTTACGAATCGTTCATCGAGATCTGAAAGACGAATTTCGCGCTCTGTACGGCCGGTGTTCACGTTCACTCCCGCGAGACCGTCGCCGTCGCGTGTTTTCAGATCGGTGTAAAAGTACATCCACTGTCCACGCAACGACGCGAGCCGATCGCGATGCCACAGAAAACGAGATAAGCGATCGAGTTGCCGCGACGGATCGACGCGATCGAGTATGCCGTACTTCTTGAGCTGTCTGCCGGGATAATTCGGCCGGCGCGAAGCGGTCGCGAGTGTCTGCAAGTTTGAAACAGAAGAGCGCACGGTCAATCCAGACCAACTCAAACCGCCAACCGCGCGCGCGATCTGCACGCCGCGAAAAGCGGTCACCGCGGTGCCGCCAAAACGAAGGTAGAGCGACGCGGCACGCGCGGCGATAGCCGCAACCGTGCGGAAGACTCCGCGTCCGGGCGGGGTGTGGCGTGCGCGCCAGAGTTGGCGCCCGCTGAGTGCGTCGAAAGCCGCGATCTCTGATTGCCCGGCGATCACGATGTCGCCGCGTTCATTCAAGAGACCAAATGATGGACGTTCGATCTTGTGCGATACGCGCATGGTGCGTTTGCCGGTTTGTGCGTCGACAAAGATCAGATCGTCGCGATCCGCGACCGCGAGCACGTTTGGACCAGGCACGAGCATGTTCGTGATGCCTTTGTCGGCGCCTTTGTAGCGCCAGAGCACTTTGCCGGAGCGCGCGTCGATAGCGCTGAGACCGTACGAACCGCGTTCGACAGTTTCACCGTCCTTGATGCGCGTGAATTGTCCGCCGTTGCGCACGTAGAGCACGCCGCCGATCAGCATCATCTCCGGCGTGAGGCCGAGATCTTTTGCTTCCCATTCAGTGTCGCCTGATTCGCGCGAGATCGCGCGCACTCGGCCGTGACCGGAGACGTAGATAAACCGGTCGTCGAAGATCGGTTCGGCTTCGGAAAGCGCGAGCCCGTCTTCGTTGACGCGATACTTCTCACGAACGCGCGCCTCGCCGTTGCGCGCGGCGAAGGAAGTCAAACCCTCATAGAACAGGTAGAGCCGGCCATCGACGAATGCGGGCGGATAATAATTGTCGAGTGTGTAACCGACGTCTTTGCCGGAATCGTCAGGCCAGCGCGTGGGCATCATTTCGACTTCGCTGGCTTCGTAGTCCCACAGTTCGTTGCCGGAAGCGAGATCGAGCACGTGGACGAGCGGGCGGCGTTTGAAGTCTTCGCGCGCGCGGCTCTTCGCGTCTTTCGCCAGCACGATCGCGAGCAGGTTCGACGCGGGATCGACAGCCATGTGCATTACGGCGCCTTTGATCTTGTCGCTACGCCAAATTGAGTTTCCGGAAATTAAATCGGTTGCTTCAATCCGTGCTTTATCCCCTTTCTCAAAACTGATTAGCAACAGGTCCGTACCGGGTACTGGTGCTACGTCCGTTTCGTCCAGCTCAACGTCTTTGCGCCGCCAGAGTTCATCACCGGTTGAGCTGTCGATGGCGTAAAGCGACTTTTCCGTCCCGACAAGAAGGATGCCGAGTTCGGTTGGCTGGTAGAAACGAACGTCCTTATCAAGTTTGGCCGTCCATGTTTGGGCGAACACAGGGAGAGGGATTAAGACGATAAAAAGAAGGATGATGCGATACCACTTCATGCGACTAGGATAACCTAAATCTGATATGCTTTGCCGCGAATGAGCTGTCCGCAGCGACTTAACAATCACGCCATCCGCTTATCTGTTTTAGTGGCCGTATTGCTCTTGTCGGCGGCGTCGCTGTGTGCGCAGTCTCTCGACGCAAACAAACCGCTGCCTGTGCGCACGAACACCGTTAACGGAAGCATCGCCGCGCGCGATCTTGGCGACGCCCGTCTGACTGATCATTATTACGCGTTCACCGGCACGCCCGGCGATCTGCTGATCACGGTGCAGAGTCAAAATCTCAACGGCGACATCGATGTGTTCACCGCCGGCACGCTGCGGCCGCTGCTCAAGCTCTCGTTGTATGCGGAGAGTTCGGCGCCGACCACGAAGGGCATTTATCTACGCCGTCGTGAAGAGCTCGTCCTGCGTGTCCAGGCACGCAGTCCAAACGACGACGAGGGAACTTATCGCTTGTTCTTTGGCGGTTCGTTTGAGCCGATCGTAGGCGGACCCGAGATCGCAGAGAATGAAACGCCGACGCTGCCCGAACCGGAGACGGCTCCAGGCGGACGTAAAACGAAACGCGTTTCGTCAGTGGGCGCGAGGATCAACGAACCTGAACCACCCGCGACGGAAGTCGCGGCAACGCCGACACCGGAACCGACTCCGGAGCCCACGCCTGAGGCCAAACCTGTAGAAACTCCGAAAGCCGCGGAAGAGAAAGCAGCCGAGACTACAGAACCCGCGCGGCCTGCGCCGCGCAACACTCGCGGACGAAGACCAGCGCCACGCCGAACAACGCCACCCAAAACTGAAACCGCGCGCACGCCAACCGAGCGCCCAAGTGCGGAGGCGAGACCAGAGACTACACCCGAACCGAAGCCCGAGCCGCCGCCGGAAACTGGTCCACGCCTCGTGATCGAGACCAACGATGGAACGTTGATCAATCGACCAATGAGCGGCGTCAGGCGTGTGACTGTTGAAAGAGGTCAGGTCGTGGTGGTCGGCACGGACGGAAAGATCGATCGGTTCCTGCTGGCAAACGTAGTGCGCGTATCGATTTCCCCCTGAGGGCGCCCTAATTTACTTTCCCGATTTCAAACCGGCGAGCCTCTGTTTGAACTGCGGCAGATCCGGACTGCTGGCATCAAACTTCTCCAACTGCGCGATCGCATCTTCCGCTGCTTTAGCATCGCCTTTGCCTAACGTG
>DASUPR010000182.1:0-2889 GCA_036281015.1 Pyrinomonadaceae bacterium | reverse complement strand
CACGAAGCACGCGCGGAGTCACGCTGATCACGATGTCCACCTGGCGGATGTCACGCGTCGGCGCACTGAACAAGCGGCCGATGAACGGCAGTCCACTGATGAAGGCGATTCCACGGCGGCCGCGCGTTTCGATGTCGGTCGAGATACTCGCCAGCATCATCGTGCGATTGTTCTGCACACGAGCCGTACCCGTCATCGTGCGTTCAGTAAACGTCGGCGTCAGCGTGCTCGCTCCGAGCACGTCTTTCTGCTCGATGTTCATCTTCACCTGCACGTCGAGGTTCGGGAACACCTGCGGCGTGAACTTCAACGTCAACCCGGTCGGTTCGTAGTTGATAACCGGGAAACCACCACTCGGGAAAACACCACCACCGCCCGGCACCGGAGTTCCGGTCTGAACGCCGAACGGATACGCCTGTGCTGTTTGCACCGGCACGCGTTGTCCGATACGGGCCTGCGACTCTTCACCGTTGAACGCATGAACCTGAGTCGACGCGATCAGCTTGGTGTTGTCGCGGCTGCGGAAAGCGCGGAGCACTGAAGGCGGAATAACGAGCGCGGCAGCAAGCGCGGTCGGAACACCACCGACCAGAGCACCAAGGTTGACACCTGCACCAGCCGCACTATTCACGACGCCGTTATCGGTCAGCAGCGAGAAGCCCGGTGAACCACCGAGGCCAGTGTCGACTGTCGTGCCGATCTGATTACCGAACTGAAGCATGTCGTTCTTCGACACTTCATAGATGTTGACGTCCATCACCACTTCGGCGCGATCCTTATCAACACTCTGCAACAGTTCGCCGATGAGCCGCACGTTCTCAGCGGTGTCGCGCACAGTCAAACTGTTCGTCGCGTCATCCGGCACGACGATCGTTTGCGGACGGCCGACTGACGGCGGAATCGCCTGCTGCACGAGCGTGCGTGCATCAGCCGGTTTCATGTTTGACAAGTAGAACGTGCGCAGCACGAGTTGTTGATACTGCGGCCGGCGCGCCTGGTCCGCGACGAGAATCGTGCGGCGGCTGAGCTTCTGGAAGAAGAGTCCTTCCTGCAGGAACACGTAATCGAGCGCCTGCGCGGTCGTGACGTCCTTCAAATTAAGATCGATGGTTTTTGATTGCGTGAATGACTGACGATCGAAGATGACGTTGAGATTGAGTTGCTCGGCGAGACTGCGAATCAACGCCTTCAGATCGCTGTTGTAGTTGATGGTGCGAAGCTGCTGACTGCTGGGCGACGGAGCAACCTCACCATTGGGCGTCATGCTCCCACCGTCGGGAACTTCATTTCCCTTATGACCGCCGTTGCCACCGTTCCCATTGCCATTGCCGTTGCCGCTGGTCGGTGTTCGTCCTTCCTTCACCGCCTGCAGGCGCAACATCCTTTCCATCTCCGACACAGCGAGTTCGTTCACCGCGTCATAGCCATAAGCTTGTCGAAACGCGTTGTACGCTCCGACGTAATCGCCTCGTTCCGCCAGCGACCTCCCCTGCTGCATATACGTCTGCGAAGCGTTGAAACTGGCCCGGCGGAAGTGGAGTTGGTACTCCATGTTCGACGGATCCGCCGCCACCGCGAGCGTGAATTCCTGGGCGGCCTTGTCCCACTGCTGCGCCCGTTCGTAATCCATGCCGCGTTTGAAGTTCTTCTCGCCCTTTTTGGCAAATGCCGTCATCGGCACCGCCATGATGCTGAGGGCAAGAAGGAGGGATATAAGTGTGCGTATTCTGTTGTTGTTTCTCATGGCTATCTACTCGGGAGGTGGAAAGTTAAGCGACCCTGTTTGAAGCGTCCCTAATAATGCCGCCGCCGCGCTTAAGATGCAAGATCGTGACGGCTGATTTCCTTACACGCGAACAGTTTATTTCAGTTCCCTATAAACTGTCCGCCACATCTCACTTGTACTTTTACTGCGGGGGAGTTGCGGGTCGGGGGTTCTGGTTGCTTTCACGCCGCGTGCAACTCTTCGACAAATGTGACGCGGTTGATTTCGTGCAAGGTCGAAATCCCTGTAAAAACCTTTTGCAAGGCCGACTCGCGTAAACTCTTCAACCCTTCGGCCTCCGCCGCGCGGCGCACTTCCGAACCCGGCCGCCGCTCGACAATCATTTCGCGGATATTATCCGACAAATCCAGCAATTCGTGAATAGCCGTACGGCCGCGATAACCCGTGTGATTGCAGGCGTCACAGCCCACGTTCATGTAGAACGGACGCTCGCGATAAATCTCGGGCTGGAGTCCCGATTCCGCCAGCTCGGTATCAGTCGGCACATACTGGCGTTTGCAATACGGGCACAACATTCGAATCAGCCGTTGGGCCAGCACGCAGTTCAACGAAGAGACGAAGTTGTAGGGCTCGACGCCCATGTTCAAAAAGCGCCCGATCACGTCAATGACGTTGTTGGCGTGAACCGTTGTAAATACGAGGTGGCCGGTCAACGCGGATTGGATCGCGATCTGCGCGGTCTCGGTGTCGCGAATCTCACCGACCATGATCTTGTCAGGGTCGTGACGCAAAATTGAGCGCAAGCCACGATCGAACGTCAGGCCTTTCTTCTCGTTGACCGGAATCTGCGTGATGCCGTGCAACTGATATTCAACCGGGTCCTCGATTGTGACGATCTTGTCTTCTTCGTTTCTGATTTCGTTCAGCGCGGCGTAGAGCGTGGTCGTCTTACCGGAGCCGGTTGGGCCAGTGACGAGCACCATGCCGTACGGCTCCATGATGTAACGGCGAAACTTGCGCAGGTCGTCTTCCGCAAACCCGACCACGTTCAAGTTGAGATTGCGAAACTCTTCGTTGATCTGTTCCTTGTCGAGAATACGAATGACCGCGTCTTCGCCGTGAATCGTCGGCATGATCGAGACGCGGAAGTCGACGTTGCGTCC
>DASUPR010000181.1:0-6556 GCA_036281015.1 Pyrinomonadaceae bacterium | reverse complement strand
TATGTTGATGGTTGGCGCGGTGATCGTGATGCGGCGCAAGGCGCCGGACATTGAGCGGCCGTACCGGACGTTTGGTTATCCGGTAGTGCCGCTGGTGTACTTGGTTATAGCGGGATTGTTTGTTGTTGACCTGGCGATACTCGCGCCGGCGACGTCGGGTGTTGGGTACATCCTGGTTTTAACGGGAGTGCCTATTTATTACGTCTGGCGGAGAGGGATCTAAAACCATTGAAAAACAGAATTACTTGACCCACTCGTCGGCGATCTCGGTTTCGACTTTAACTGGAACAGTCTTCAAAAATTCCTGCCCCGCGGCGCACATGATACGTTCGACTTTTGCTGCAATCTCTTCCGCTTCGTCGGCGTCGGCTTCAACAACGATTTCGTCGTGAATGATGTTGACGATCTGAGCGTTCGTGGTGCTGAGCTCGTCTTTCAAGAGCCGCAAGGCGCGTTTCAGAATGTCGGCGCTCGTTCCCTGGATCGGCGTGTTCTTGCCGTTGCGCTGCGTCATCGACACCTGCTGCCGATCGTTCTCGTCGTAACGAAAACGCACCAAACGCCCAGAACCCGTTCGCGCCTGCCGATCCGAAACTGCTCGGTTTGCAGCGTCGCGCAAGTACGTGTCCAATTCACGATACGTACCGAAGTAGCGGCGCAAAACGTTCTCCGCTTCAGACACGGACAACCCCGTCATCAACGCAAAACGCTGCGCGCCGATGCCGTAAACCACGCCGAAGTTCAAGCGCTTGGCGAAGTCGCGCTGTTCTTTGGTTACTTGATCCACAGGCGTGTTGAAGACTTGCGACGCGGTCACGCGATGAAGATCGGCGCCGGTGTTGAAGGCCTCCATAAACCCGCGGTCGCCCGAAAACTCGGCCAGGATGCGCAGCTCGATTTGACTGTAGTCGGCTATAACGAGTCGCCGCCCGTCCGGATAACCACTGAAACACCGTCGATACTCAACCGCGTGCGGCACCTGCTGGATATTCGGATTCGTACACGCAAAGCGCCCGGTCGGCGCGCCAATCTGACGAAAATCCGCGTGCAGCCGATGCGTCACGGGATTGATCATGTCGATCATGTTCGTGCCGTAACTCGTCAACGCCTTCTGCACGGTGCGGTATTCAAGCAACGTCGCGATCACCGGATACTGCGCCGCGAGCGGTTGCAGTTTCCAGTTGCGCGTCGAATCAGGCACCGGAATACCGAGCCGGTTCAACGCTTTCGTCAGTTGCTGTTGCGAATCGAGATTGATGTCCTCGCGTTGTGGACCACCAAACAACGAACCCTGCAACGATTCCTCCGCCAACACCTGCTGCAACTGCTCGGCGAGCTCCATTGCCCGTTTCTGCACAATTCCCAACTGTTCGAGCCAGCGATCCTTGTGCATGAAAAACCCTGCCAGTTCGATGTCCACAACAGGCATCACGCACTCAAACTCGAGCTGCGCCACGCGCACCAACGACTCCGACTTCAATCGCTCGATCAGCTTTTCACGCAACGGCAACAAGATCGCCGCATCACGCGCCGCGTATTCCAGTTGCGCTTCCGTCAATTCAAGATTCCAATTACTGAGCCGCTCGCTCTTATCGACAAGCTCGTTCAGATAACGCTCAGCGACCGTCTCCAGCCCGTGACGCTCTTCGATATCACCCGCGCCGACCAGTTGACTCGCCAGCAGCGTGTCAAACAACCCGCCGAGATCGATCCCCAAATTGTGCTTGATAAACTTCGCGTCAAACTTCGCGTTATGCGCGATCTTGATCGGACGCGGCGCCGCCAGCAGACGGCGCAACGGTTCCAGCGCTTCGCTCTTTCGCGTATCCGCGTCAGCAAATTTGTCGAAGTCGATGATGTAAACGCGATCCGGTGTGGCTAACTGGATCAGGCGTAGCCGTGAGGTATACGGATCGAGTTCGGTCGTCTCGGTGTCCAGTCCGACAACTGGCTGGCTGCTGAGAGTTTCGATTGCTTTCCGGAGTTCATCGGCGGTTCGTATCAGTTCGTACTTGGTCATTTAACTCAAAGCCATCAAACGCTTCAGCATGAGGATTTGCCCCTTGTGTTGCGCTTCGTGATCGATCAGATGATGCAGAATCCAGCGCAGGTTGTGCTCCGTCGGCTTGTCAGGCCGCTCGAAGTGAATGATGCGCTCGAGATCCTTGTCGCTGTAAGAAAAGAGCACATCGCGCGTTTGATTGCGAATCTTTTCGATTTCCGCCAAACAAAACGCCGCGCTGTAGCCGTTGCGCGCCACTGCCTCAACGTCGTCAAGAATGTCCCAGTAGGGAGCTTTCCTGATTTCGTCCGTGAGTTGACGGCCGGAAACAACCATTTGCATCCAAAACCACTCGGCCTCGCCGATGTGCAACACGAGCCCGCCAATCGAATGCGCGCCGAGAAACGCCGGCTTGCCGATCAAATCGTCGGGAATGTCCTTGACGGCATCAACAAGCTGGCTGCGCACTTCTTCCATGCCGCTGAGGTAATAACCGATGCCAGTCGATAGCCCAGGATGAGGAGTCAGCACTCTCTGTCTCATGTAGTAATCCTTTCCGGATGTGGCCGCACGAACAAGAACAACAGCGCCGCGGCCGTGGCGCCCATCACCGCACTGATTAGGAATGCGGTCGTCGGACCTTTCCAGTCCCAAATCATACCCATCAACAGCGACGCGGGAAGCACCGTGATGCCGAAGGCGAGATTATATAGTCCATACGCCGTTCCGCGTTGTTCGGGTCTTACAAGATCGGCGACCAGCGCTTTCTCAGCGCCTTCAACCAAACCGAAATATATTCCATAGATCAAAAACAGCACCCAGATCGATATGGCCTGCGTCGCAAAGGCAAAACCGGCGTAAACCGCCGCGTAGAGAATCCAACCCGACACAATCAGCCGCTTACGGCCGAGACGGTCCGAAAGATCTCCACCGTACAACGAACTCAAAACTTTCGTTCCGTGATGTGCCGCCCACAGCAACGGTATGAGAAGGAAGGAAACTCCCGACTCGCTCGCCCGCAGGATCAAAAAACTGTCAGACGAGTTGGAAAGTGTGAACAGCGCAAGGATGAGCAGAAACCGTTTGAAGTTGCTGTCAAAGCCACGCAGTGAAAGCTTCGGCCGCTCCTTTGGCCGTTCGACGTGTACCGGCGTCTCGCGCATGAAAAAGATGGCGACCAGAACGGCGAGAAGCGCAGGCACCGACGCAACCAGGAAGATCGTCGTAAACTCAGGCGCCGTCGGCGTGTCGCGGTTCGCCACAAACAAGAGCACCAGCACGTAGCCAATCAACGGGCCGATCATCGCGCCGCCGTGATCCATCGCGCGATGAAAACCGAACGCCAGGCCGCGCTGTTCCGACGTCACCGCGTCGGCAATCATCGCGTCGCGCGGCGCTGCCCGAATGCCCTTACCCACGCGATCGGTCAATCGAATCGCCAGCACCTGCTGCCAGTTTTGCGCAAAACCGAGAAACGGCCGAACGACCGACGCGAGTGCGTAACCGCCCACCACCAGCCACTTTCGTTTGCCCAAACGATCGCTGAAGTAACCGGCGAAGAGTTTCAACAGACTCGACATCGACTCCGCGAGTCCTTCAATTATGCCGATAGCCGCCGCGGACGCACCAAGACCAACGCTGAGGAAGACCGGCAGCATTGGATAAATTATTTCGCTCGAGGCGTCGTTAAGCAGACTGACGAGACCGATTGCTACAACGTTGCGCGGCAGTTGTCTGTAACGGCCCCACAAACCGGGAGTCTGTGTCTCTGTGTCTCTGTGGTGTGATTTGCTAAGCATTCTTTACCACAGAGGCACAGAGAAGAAGTTCAGAAAAAGCTCAATGTTTTTTATAAGAGGCGCGCACGACGGTCTTGATGTTGCCGCGCACGTGGAAGTCACCTTCGATCTCCACAGCTAACGGATCGCAGGCAGCGACGAAGTCTTCGAGAATGATATTGATCACGTGCTCGTGAAAGATCTTCACGTTGCGAAACGAGTTGATGTACAGCTTCAGACTCTTCAGCTCGATACAGCGTTCGTTGGGAACGTACTCGATGCGAATGACGGCGAAATCGGGAAAGTCTGAAAACGGGCAGATGGCTGTGAATTCAGGTATTTCGAAGTTGATCTTGATCTCGTTGCCGACGAACTCGTAGGCAAACGTGTCGAGCGGAAACAGGTTCATTTCCGCCCGCGGAGTCGATTGGATGTCTAGGCATTGCTGGTTCATTTCAGTAGGGTGCAGATCTTACCCTACCGCGCCCGATATCGAAAAACTTGATCAGGACCACGCCCGCAATGAACCCGCCGATGTGCGCGGCGTAAGCCACGCCACCCGTCTGTGAACCGCCGCCGAGCACGCCCAGGCCGCTGATCAACTGGAAAACAAACCACATCCCGATCGCCACCCACGCGGGAACACGGGTTATCACGTTGAAAAGAATCGCACCGACGTGGCGACTCGGGTGTAGCAGCAGATAACCACCGAGGACACCGGAAATAGCTCCGGAAGCACCGAGACTCGGCACCAGCAGGCTCGCTTCGTTCGTCGCAAAGGCGTAGGTCGTAAACACGTGGGCCAACGACGCGAGCACGCCGCAGAGCAAATAGAAAACGAGATAGCGAACATGGCCCAAACGGTCCTCGATGTTGTCGCCGAAGATCCACAGGAAGAGCATGTTGCCGCCGAGATGCGCCCAGCCGCCGTGCATGAACATTGACGTGATGAGCGTCAGGTAAACGGAAACCGGTGTCACGCCCAAGCCGGGAATCTCGAATCGCTGGCCCGTCATCGGGTGAACCAATACGCGCCCCGGAGTCACCGCGTCCTGGCCAGTCAGGATCTCCAGCGGCACTGTCGAAAACGCATAAGTAAACTGTTCGCTGGGAACTTGCAGGACAATGAAGACAAAGATATTCAGCGCGATGATCGCGTAGTTGACGAACGGCGTGGTATGCCGGTCGGAATTGTCGTCGTAGAGCGGAAGAACCATGGTCTCTTACACCTTTAAACGTCCGTGAAATTTACGCACGCGTTGTGTGCAGAGTGTGACGCTGCTGTTACTAAACCGTAAATCGTTAACCCGTGTTAATCCGAAGTACGCGATGCGAGTGGAACGCCGGCTGAAACAATCGCCGGCTCGTGAGGCCGCAGCAATTCATAACCTTCGGAACGCGCGACGAAAGTCGCCGCCGTCAGATCGCCGGTGACGTTCAGCGTCGTGCGGCACATGTCGAGGATGCGGTCCACACCGATAATGATCGCGATCAGCGCCGGGTTGATGCCGATCGTAACCAGCACGCCGACGATAAACGGAATCGATCCGGAAGGAACGCCCGCAGTGCCGATGCCGCCGAGAATCGCGAGATAGACCACCATCAACTGTTGGCCGAAGCTCAGATCGACGCCCGCCAGTTGGGCCAGAAAGAGCACGGTGACGCCTTCGTACAAAGCGGTGCCGTTCTGGTTGGCGGTCGCGCCGACGGTCAGCACGAAGCTGTTGATCTCCTGCGGCACGCCGAGGTTCCGTTCAGAAACACGCAGCGCCGTGGGCAGCGTGGCGTTTGAAGACGACGTGGAAAACGCCGTCAGGATCACGGTCTTGATGCGCCGGAAAAATTCGAGTGGCGAGATGCGCGACAGGAAATAGATCGAGAGCGAGTAAACGACAAACATGTGGATCGAGAGACCGAGCAAAACGGTCACCACAAACCATCCGAGCGCCTGAAGCAGATCGAGTCCAAACCGCGCTGTTGTCGTGAAGAGCAAACACGCCACCGCGTAAGGCGCGAATTTCATGATCATCTCGATGATCTTCGCGGTGATTTCGTAAAGACCTTCGAGCACGCGCAACACAGGCGCCGTGACCGGCACCGGCAGCAACGTGATCGCGATACCGATCACCAGTCCGAAGAACATGATGTGCAGCATGCTCGGATCTTCTTTACCGCCCATGGCGTAGAAAGGGTTTTTCGGAACGATCGTTTCTACAACTTGCATCAACGGTGACGGCGCCGTGCCGGTCGCCTTAGTCGCGTCTTCGACGGTTTTCGTTGCGGCACTAGCAAAACGTTGTTGCAGCGCCGCCGACGTTGCGGGATCCACGCGCTCGCCCGGCCGGATCGTGTTTGCGAGCGTGATGCCGATGGCGACCGAGATCGCCGAGATCACGAGGCAGTAACCAAACGACTTCAAACCGACGCGCCCGAGCTTGCGGATGTCGCCGATGCCCGCGATGCCGACGACCAGCGACGAAAACACGAGCAGGACCACGATCATCAACAACAACCGCAGAAACAATTGGCCCACGGGCTGCGTGATGTTGTCGATCACCCACGCCACGCGCGGATGATCGCCGCCGAACATACGGTTGACCGCGACACCGGCAACCACGCCAACCAGCAACCCGAGGAGAATCTTCGTGTGCAGCGGAATGCCTTTCGGCTTGTCGGGAGTGTCCGAGTCGAGATCGGTGGCAATCTCGCGCTCGAAGGCATCGCGCTCGATTAGGTCCGGTGTGCGTTCATTGTCGTTGTTTTCAGGCATCGGTTA
>DASUPR010000180.1:0-4350 GCA_036281015.1 Pyrinomonadaceae bacterium | reverse complement strand
GTGGTTGCACCGACGACGGCCGTGCCGATCAGCACCGGTTTCGCCGTAGCTTTGAACGTGTTACCCGCGCCGTCGTTCTCTTCAAGCAGGTGCTTCGCGCGCGTGAAGTTCACGTCCGTGTTGAACGCCTTCCGCACTTCGTCGTTGACGTCGGGCTCCTGTTCGATGAGCGACAACTCATAAACCGATTGCGCGTTGTCAGTCACCGGGCCGTACGAGTCGACGGCAATCGTCACTGGTCCCATACCGAGGAAGCCAAAAGCCACGAGTCCGAAACCAAACACAGGCGCGGCCACGGGAGCAACCATCAATGCGCCGAGATCCATTCCCTGCAGGGTGCCGAGGTTCGTGACGAAGTAAGCAATGGCCATCAGGCCGACGATGCTGATACCGAGCCAATAGGCCGAGAAGTTTCCGGCCACGAGTCCGGAAAGAATGTTCAGTGATGGGCCGCCTTCACGTGACGACGTCACAACCTCGCTGACGTGCCGCGATTCGGTCGAGGTAAACACCTTCACCAACTCGGGAATGATCGCGCCCGCAAGCGTACCGCAGGAGATGATAATCGCGAGTTTCCACCAGAGCGTCGGGTTGCCGCTCAGCGTCGGAATCGTCAAATACGAAACGATGAAAGTGATCACGACCGAAACGATCGAAGTAATCCAGACCAGCGAAGTCAGCGGGGCTTCGAAATTCATCGAATCGGCGTTTTTGTACCGGGCCTTGGCAATCGCGTCGTTGACGAAGTAGGAAAGCGCGCTGGCGACGATCATCATGACGCGCATGATGAAGATCCAGACCAGCAACTGAACCTGCACCGTCGGGTTGGAAACGCCCAACAAAATAAACGTGATCAAGGCCACGCCGGTGACGCCGTAAGTTTCAAAACCGTCCGCGCTTGGTCCAACGGAGTCGCCCGCGTTGTCGCCCGTGCAGTCGGCAATCACGCCCGGGTTACGCGCGTCGTCTTCCTTGATCTTGAAGACGATCTTCATCAGGTCGGAACCGATGTCGGCGATCTTCGTGAAGATGCCGCCGGCGATACGCAACGCCGCCGCGCCCAGGGATTCGCCGATGGCGAAACCGATGAAACACGGACCTGCATAACTGCCCGGAATGAACAACAGAATGCACAGCATGATCAGCAATTCGACGCTGATCAGCATCATGCCAATGCTCATGCCGGCCTTCAGCGGAATCGCGTAAAGCGGAAACGGTTTGCCTTCGAGACTGGCGAATGCCGTGCGCGAGTTGGCGAAAGTGTTGACGCGAATGCCAAACCACGCAACGCCGTAACTGCCCGCGATACCAATCAAACTGAACAACAGAATGATGAATACGCGGAACGGCTCCATGCCCGACAACACGCCGAAGTAAAGAACGATCACGACTGCAATGAACGCTTCGAGGATCAGAATGAACTTGCCCTGCGTCGTGAGATACGTCTTACAAGTGGCGTAGATCAGTTCCGAGATCTCGCGCATGGCCCGGTGTACCGGCATCTTTTGCAGTTGCATATAAATCGCGAGACCGAACCCGAGGCCGAGCACGCAGATAACGATGCCCGCCAACAGCAAATTGTGACCGGTGATGGAGTCGTTGAGGAAGGTCACCTGCGTCAGGTCGGGAAGTTCGAGATTCGCTTCACCGCCGTGCTGCTGCGCGTAGGCCGGCAGCGCAAAGGCCAGAGTTGAAACGGTGGCAGCAATAGCGATTGCGGCACGCCGCAGTAATAGGGATAGTTCCACTTCGGAGAAATTCCTTTCCAGTTTGTCTAGATTATGGCGAGAAACGCTTTTACGAAAGCGGGTATTATTGCCGATTCACCGCAAAACTGTCCAATCGAGACACTTGTGGTTCCCTCGGTCTGCCGAGCCAGCGACGGATGGAGTCGATCATGATGACCACCGCGGCAACCATGATGATCGCCGTCAGGCTGGTGTTGATCATCCCCTGAGTTGAGGTTTCGGGTTTTTGCGCCAGCGGCCAGAAGATGTCGGTGATGGATTGGAAGCCCGCAACGAGGGTCGTCGTGCTTACAAAACTAAGCGGAACGAGCGTGACCCACGCATATTTTCCCTTGCCCATGTTGATGAGAATCGTGGTGGCGACACACAAAGCGACCGCCGCGAGAAGCTGATTAGCAATGCCAAACATTGGCCAAATGGTGGAAATCGAGCCCGACCAGATGAACGCCGCCCACGCCGAAACAACCAGTGCTGACGTGATGACCGATCCCGGTAACCAATTCGGCTCCTCGAGCTTGCGGTAAAATCTCCCCCCAAACTCACCCACCAGAAAACGCGCGACACGCGTTCCGGTATCGATCGTCGTCAGGATGAACAGCGCTTCAAACATGATCGCGAAGTGATACCAGTACTTCATAAAACCGCCGAGACCGGGAATTCCCTCGAAGATCTTCGCGATGCCGATCGCGAGTGTGACTGCGCCGCCGGTGCGGCCGCGCAGGTTTTTCTCGCCTGACTCCTCTTCGAGCCGATCGATCTCCTGCGGTTGCAGGTTGAAGCTCTCGCTCGAATGCGTGTCGATCATGCGAACGTACGCGGCTTTTTGTGCCTCAGTGCCCTGGGCGGTGTTGATGGCGAAGTAGTCGCCCGGAAAGAGCGACGCAGCGGCGATCAACGCGACGATGCCGACGATGCCCTCCATCAACATGCTGCCGTAGCCGATCATGCGCGTGTCAGTTTCTTTCGCGATCATCTTCGGCGTAGTGCCGGAAGAGATCAGCGCGTGGAAACCGGAAATCGCACCGCACGCGATCGTGATGAAAACAAACGGATAGAGCTTGCCCGAAATGACCGGTCCACCGCCGGCGGTGAACGGCGTGAACGCCGGCATGTTCAGGTTCGGGGCCACGATGATCACGCCGATGATCAGAAACGCGATCGTGCCGATTTTTAAATACGACGATAGGTAGTCGCGCGGGCAAAGCAGCATCCAGACCGGCAGCACCGACGCGATAAAACCGTAAGCCGCCATGATCACGATCAAACTGTTGCGCGAGAGCGTGAAGGTTTCAGCGAAAGAAGATTCGGCAATCTTCCCGCCCAGATAAACCGCAAACAGAAGCCCAACGATTCCAATGATGCTCGCTTCCGCGATCTTTCCTTTGCGAAAGCGATACATGTAAAGACCCATCAACAACGCGAGCGGGATCGTGAAGCCAACAGTGAACGTTCCCCACGGCGACTCAGCTAACGCATTCACGACGACCAAACCGAGTCCCGCCAGCGCAATGACGACGATAAACAGGATCGCAATGCCCGCGACGAGTCCCGACAGCGGACTGATCTCCGTGCGCGCCATTTCCGCCAGCGATTTGCCTTTGCGGCGCACGCTGCCGACCATGATCATGAAATCGTGTACCGCGCCGCCGAGACACACGCCAATCACCAGCCACAACAACCCGGGCAAAAACCCGAACTGCGCCGCGAGCACAGGACCAATCAACGGTCCGGCGCCCGAAATCGCGGCGAAGTGATGCCCAAACAGCACCCACTTGTTCGTCGGGTAATAGTTATGCCCGTCGTACATCGTCTGCGACGGCACCGGGCGCGAATCATCCAGCGCGAGCACCTTCGCGGCGATGAACGCGGAGTAGTAGCGATACGAGATCGCGATTACGCAGAGCGCGCCGATGATTATGGGCAGTGCGTTCATATCGACGTTTTTATTGTTCTATTGATTCGCCGCCAGGATTTGGTCAACCCATTTTTTAGCGAACTGCGTTACTTCTGCCATCGCGGGTTTGAATTCAGTTTTCAAAGCCTCCGGCGAACTGATTTTATAGTAGACGTTCAGGTACAGTATCCGCTGCCGAATCTTGATAAAAGTCAGGCTCGCCAACAATGGCACTGTTTTCTTCGTCCCCTGCGAGTCGATTGAGAGCGACATCAGGAGCATAACACTGTAAGCATTCGGCCTAACGTCGAATTCGCCGAGGTTCTGCGTCTCGTTCAGATCGAGTCCGACTTCTTGCGACTGTAATCTCGCGAGTCCCTTTTCGGCGTTCCTCATCACCTCCGTCGCGAGGGGACCGTCAGGCTCCAGCATTTTGACACCGTTCTTGCGAAACTCAGCGACGGTATCAGTCATGTCAGCGTCCGACACTGCAATCTCCCGCGCCGCTTTCAGTACCGCGACTTTTGTGTAGCGTGTGAAAACGATCACCCCGCCGTTTCGCAAAGTTGTGCAGTCGCTCACGGGCAAATGGCCAAGCAACATGTCGTTCATTGGCGCTTCAATCGCTTCAAAGAGAGCTTTGATTGAGGGGAACTGCGTAGTACCTTCCTCAAAGCCTTCCGGGTCGGGGATCACGACCACCTTGTC
>DASUPR010000179.1:0-3420 GCA_036281015.1 Pyrinomonadaceae bacterium | reverse complement strand
CTGCACCCGGCAACGCAACGTAATCTCGAACGGTTGCGAGCGGATGGAGTTCACATCGTCGAGCCGGATGCGGGTGAGATGGCGTGCGGGACGATTGGGCCAGGGCGTTTAAGCGAACCGGAGCAGGTCGTCGCGGCAGCGTTGGAGATCTTGAGAACGGGACGGAAGAAAGATCTGGTTGGCGAACGTTTTCTGATTACAGTTGGCGCGACGCGTGAAGAGATCGATCCGGTGCGGTTTATCTCGAACCGTTCGTCGGGACGAATGGGGTTCGCGCTTGCCGAAGCGGCGTTGAGACGCGGCGGTGATGTGACCGTGGTGGCGGGAATCACCACTGTGGATCCGCCTGCTGGGGCGAGGATCGTTCGGGCGCTATCGGCTGAAGAGATGGACCAGGCAGTTGCGCGCGAGAGCAAGCAGGCGTCGGTTTTTATCGGCGCGGCGGCGATTGCTGATTATCGTCCGTCTCAGCGAGCAGAGCAAAAGATCAAGAAGACTGAAGACTCGGTGACACTCACGCTCGAACGCACACCCGATGTTTTGGCAAACGTCGCTGCTGCGCGCACGAATGGAATGCTCGTCGTCGGTTTTGCGGCAGAAACAGAAAACGTGATCGCCAACGCGCGCGAGAAGCTGCGCAATAAAAAACTCGACGCGATCGTGGCCAACGACGTGACGCGCAGCGATTCCGGTTTTGATTCGAGGACTAACGCGATTACCATCATCACCGCTCAGAACGATGAACCGGTTGAATTGCCGACGCTTTCGAAGAGTGAAGCGGCAAACCGGATTCTCGATGTTATCGTCAGTCTGCGATCATGAAACCACTTCCTGAAGTTATCGAACAAACAAAGAAACAGCTCGAGCACTTGCGTTTGCTCGGGGTGGAAGGTGTTCGTTTAGATGTGACTCCCGCTGCGGAACCAAAGAAGGAACCGGGATTTTCTTTGTTTGAAGAGTTCAAACCGGCGCCAAAGAAATTAGAGCCCTCAACTGAAACGTTCGAACAGATTCACGCCGAGATTGGAAATTGCACTCGTTGTCCGCTGCACGTCGACCGGACGCACGTGGTCCATACCGAGGGTAATCGCAAGGCGCGGTTAATGTTTGTCGGCGAGGCGCCGGGCGCGGATGAAGACGCGCAGGCACGGCCGTTTGTCGGACGCGCCGGACAGCTGCTTACCAAGATTATCGAAGCGATCGGGTTGAAGCGTGAAGAGGTGTTGATTGGTAACGTCAATCGCTGCCGCCCGCCCGGCAATCGCGCGCCCATGCCCGACGAGGCCGCTACGTGCAAGCCGTTTCTCGAACGCGAGATCGCGGTGGCCCAACCGGAAATCATCGTCGTGCTCGGCAACACGGCGATGAAGAACCTGCTCGACACGCGCGAAGGCATCACGCGCGCACGCGGCCGTTTTCATGATTACAAAGGCATCAAGGTAATGCCGACGTTTCATCCGGCCTACCTGCTGCGCGACCCTTCGAAGAAGCGCGAGACGTGGGAAGATTTGAAGAAGGTTCGGGATTACCTCGATCAGACGGCGAAGACGTAGAATCCATCTGTGTTCACCGGAGCCGAAACCTCGTTACAGACCAAAACCTCACGCTTTGTGGAAGTCGCAGTGCCCGTACACGTGGCCCAGACGTTCACTTACCGGCTCACACCTGAACAAAGCATTCACGCAAAACCCGGCGCGCGCATCATGGTCCCGTTTGGACGCAAAATGCGAACGGGTTATATCGTCGCGCTGCACGACGAACTCCCTTCCGGCATCGATCTCGAAGAATCAGAGATAAAAGAAGCCGAGCGGCTCGTTGACGAGGTTCCGGTTTGCACGCCTGAGATCTTGCAGCTCGCAAAGTGGGTCGCTGAATACTATGCGTCGCCGTTGGGCGAAGTAATCAAGGCGACGTTGCCGCCGGGCATAAATCCGCGGCCGCAAACTGCGCGCAATTCGGTGGTGAAGGCCAAGTTGCGAAAGTTTGTACGGCTCAAAAATGCGGATGTCGAAAAGATCACCGAGAAGCAGCGACAGGTTCTCTCAACCCTCGAACAACGTGGACCGTTGCCGCTAAAGGAACTGAGCGCCGCAACAGTAGCGTCACTGGAAAAGAAGGGATTGGTTGAGGTCTTCGACGAGGCAGTAAGACGTGATCCACTCGCAAACTCCGCTTCGCGCCCGGTCGAAGACTTCACTCTGACTTCCGCGCAAAGCTTGGTGCTCGAAAAGATTCGAGAACAGGTGGAGACGGAAACCTATGGCGCGTTTCTGCTTCACGGCGTAACCGGCAGCGGCAAAACCGAGATCTATATTCGCGCGATGCGCGCAGCGCTCGAACGCGGACGGTCAGCGATGATGCTCGTCCCCGAGATCGCGCTCACGCCGGTCTTCTCGCAACGCTTGCGCAGTCACTTCGGCGACCGCGTCGCGATCTTTCATTCGTCGCTTCAACGCGGCGAACGTTTTGACGAGTGGACGCGCGTGAAGAACGGCGAGGCACGCGTCGTGATCGGCACGCGTTCGGCCGTCTTCGCGCCGGTGCAGAACCTCGGCTTGATTGTCGTCGACGAAGAACACGAATCGACCTATCGGCAACAGGAGTCGCCTTACTACAACGCGCGCGACACCGCGATCGTGCGTGCGCAAAAAGAATCGGCGACAGTCGTGCTCGGCTCCGCCACGCCGTCGCTCGAATCGTTTCACAACGCGCGCGTCGGAAAATATCGCTTACTGACATTGCCCGAACGGATCGCGGCGCGGCCGATGGCCACGGCGCGCATCGTCGACATGCGCAGCGTTTTCATGCGTCACGCCAAACCGCGTGTCTTCTCGGACGAACTGCTCGAAGCGATTCAGGAAACTCATGAACGCGGCGAGCAATCGATCATCCTGCTGAATCGACGTGGCTATTCCAGTTTCATTCTCTGCCGCTCGTGTGGTGAAACGATTCAATGTCCAAACTGCGACGTGACGCTCACCTATCACCGCAGCGAGCGTGTGATTGTTTGTCACTACTGCAATCATCGCAAAGGGGTGCCGAAGGTTTGCCCGTCGTGCGGCAAGAAATACATCTACTACGTCGGCGAAGGCACCGAACAACTCGAAATGATGCTCACGCAACTCTTCCCTGCTCTGCGTGTCGCACGAATTGACCGGGACACTACCGCGCGACGGAGAGTGTTCGAGCAATCGTTGTCGGACTTCAGCGCGGGCAAAATCGACATGCTGGTCGGCACGCAGATGCTCGCGAAAGGTCACGACTTTCCGAATGTCACACTCGTCGGCGTGGTTTCGGTTGACGCCGGTCTCGCGCTTCCGGACTTTCGTTCCGCGGAAAGAACGTTTCAGTTGATAACTCAGGTTGCGGGTCGCGCGGGCCGCGGTGATCGGCCGGGTAAAGTGCTGATTCAAACTTACC
>DASUPR010000178.1:0-4241 GCA_036281015.1 Pyrinomonadaceae bacterium | reverse complement strand
ATCGCGTCTTCGTAGCGGCCAATCAGTTTGTAGTTAAGCGAGAGATTGTTGTGCGGTATAAAATCGTTGGGGTAGAGCCGGGCCCAGGTTTGCAGCGTCTCGATCGTCTTATCGAGTTCGCCGGTGATGTAAGCGTAGTACTTTTCGGTGATGTAGAGCCGTTCGCGTTCGCTGACACGGTCGCGCAGGTCGTACGCCTTTTGCACGTACTCTTTGGCAGCTTCCGGCTGTTGCTGGTTGGCGTAATGAACGCCGATGCGCGCCCAGGCCATCGCAAAGTTCGGGTCGAGCTCGACGGCACGTTTATACAAGGCAAGCGCCTCGCGCTGTTTACCTTGCGATCGAACGTCGTTGGCCATCGCGTAGGCCTTCAGCGCTTCGAGCGAAGGCGTCGTCGCCTGCTCGATGCTCACGTCGTATTTCTGCATCGAGGCGAGCGACTCGCCGAGTTTCTTGCGCAGGTTCCACGCCGCGGTGCTGAGGGCCGAAAGAACTTTTTCTTTACTCTCGGCCTCGATCTGTTCGCTCGCAAACGCGACGCCCGAACGCGGGTTCACCGCTTCAAGCGTGATGTTGTAATGACTGCCGAGACTCGCAATCGAACCGGTCAGCAACGCGCGTAGTCCCTGCCGTTCACAGATCTCGCGGCCGACGTCGCGCGTGATGCGTTCGTCAGGCGACCGGCCCATGAAGCGCAGTGTCTCGCGCACGCGCTCTTCGGGAAACAAATTCAAGAAAGGCGTCTGGCCGAGATGAACGGCGAGCGCTTGTTTGAGTGTGCCGTCAAAAACCGGTTCGCCGGTCGTGTTGACGAAGTCCGCGAGCAGCACCGTGTCTTTGTCGGTGAGCGGCTTGGTGCGATTGTAGTAGAAGTAAAAACCGGCGGCCGTTCCGGCCAGCAACAGAATGGCCAGGATCGCCGCCGCGACTTTGTGACGTTTGATCTCCGTCGCGATGTACTCCGCGCTCGAAACGTGCGTGACGGTCTTCGTCGGCAGCACGCGCTCGGGTGTTGTCGGCGCAACGATATCGCCGCTCCTTAACGTGTTGTAAACACCAGGCACTGACGAACGTTCCAGTTCAGACTCAAACTCGAGCCGCTGCTTGAGCCGGCGCAAATCCGTGAGCAGTTCCTTGCTCGTCTGGTAACGCTCGTCGCGATCTTTGCGCAACGCCTTCATCACGATCCAGTCGAGTTCTGCGGGAACGTTCGGCGCATAACGCGCCAGTGGCGGCGGTTCTTTTTGCGTGATGCCAACGATGACGTCGGTCGACGTTTCCCCTTCGAACGGCGTGCGCCCGGTGACGAGCTCGTAAATCACAACGCCCAGGCTCCAGATGTCGCTGCGCGCATCGACCGGTTTACCGCGAGCCTGCTCCGGCGACATGTAGTGCGACGTTCCCATCACGACGCCCGCGTCCGTTTGGACAAACACGCGGGTTGAGGCTTCTGCGTCAGGCGAACTGCGATCGACTGTCTCCGTCAACTTCGCGAGTCCGAAATCCAACACCTTCACGTAGCCGTTGCGGCGCACCATGATGTTGTCGGGTTTGACGTCGCGGTGAACGATGCCGGCTGAGTGTGCTTCTTCAAGCGCGCTCGCGACCTGAACGGCGATGTCGAGTATCTCCGGAATCTCCATGTGCGACGCGAGAAATTTGCGGCGCAACGTTAAGCCGTCGATGTACTCGGTGGCGATGTAGTGACGCCCGTTATCAGTTCCGACTTCGTGAATCGTGAGGATGTTCGGGTGATTCAGGTTCGAAGCGGCAGACGCTTCCTGCTCGAAGCGTTGCAGGCGATCTTTGTTGGTCGTGTACTCCTCGCTGAGAATCTTGATCGCGACCTTGCGGCCCAGTTTCATGTCCTCCGCCAGGTAGACTTCACCCATCCCGCCCGCGCCGAGTTTTTCGAGAATCCGGTAATGCGAAATCTTATCTAAGTCCATGCGTCACGATTCAGCCGTGCGACTATTTCGTTGGTACTTCCTTCGATGCCGATCTGTTTCAACTTGCCGCTGTGACCACTCACAATTTTTACGGCGCCGCGCGAAACATTGAACGTCCTCGCCAAAATTTTGATCAACTCTTCATTCGCCGCGCCGTCGACTGGCGGCGCCGCTATCCGCACGCGCAACGCGCCGTTGTGTTCGCCGACGACTTCGCTTCGCGACGAACGCGGAACGACCTGCACTTTGAAAACCACGTGACCTTTGCCAAGGGAATGAACAATCACCTCTAAACTGCTCGTGTTAAAAAGCGACGGGAGCCGTGCGCAAAAGCGTTCCCGCAATCGCCGCCTGGAACAGCCACAGAATAAAGAATGCCACGATCGGAGAGATATCGAACCTGCCGAGCGGCGGAATCAGGCGCCGCAGTGGACCAAGCAACGGCTCAGTCGCGTCAACCAGAAACCGCATGATCCGATTGCCATAACTGACCATGCCCCACGAAAACACGATTCGCATGAAGATCAAAAGAATGTAGATCGAGATCAGGCCGTAAAGAATAAAGCCGAGCACCGAAACAACGGCCCCGTTGACGGCGCTCGTAATCACCCCTTCAACCGTCATGGCGATCGTTGTCACGAGTTGCACGAGAAAAAACGCAAGCAGTATCGCAACGAGAATAACAACCAACGGCGCGAACTTCGGATCGACGCCCACTTGCCGCAACACGCCACGCACCGGAACAACAAACCCGTCCGTCAGCCGGCGCAGCGTGATCGACGTCCAGCCAAACGGGTTCAAGTCCCGCGCGTCGGCGATCATCCGCAAGATCATCAGCAAGATGATCGCGACGATGGCCGCTTGAATGGCCCAACTGATGAATAAAACCGTGCGGCTAATTACCTGCATGTCGCTCCCCAAATATCGCGGTGCCGATGCGCACCATCGTTGCTCCCTCTTCGATAGCTACGGCAAAGTCATGTGTCATACCCATCGACAACTCACCACTACGCTCGCCGAATGCGCCTTTGCGTGCAAGTTCGTCGCGCAGTTCCCGGAGTCTACGAAAGTAAGGTCTGGCTTGTTTCGGATCCTCGAAAAACGGCGGCAGCGTCATCAAGCCGATCAATTCGACGCGTTCGAGCTGTTGCACCGTCTCGGCCAGTTGCGCCAACTCCTTCTCGTCAACTCCCGACTTCGTTTCCTCGTGTCCGAGATCGACCTGAATCAGCAAGGGCACTGACTCGCGCCCGACCTCTACACACAGACGATCCAGCCGCCTTGCCAGCTCGACTGAATCAAGCGAATGGATGACGTCAAAGAGGCCGAGCGCGCGGCGCGCCTTGTTTGCCTGAAGGTGCCCGACGAGATGCCAGCGCACCTTAGTCCGCCCCAACTCGCCCTGCCCGACTTCCGGGATCTTCCCCTCCGCCTCCTGCACGCGATTTTCGCCGAGGTCCGTCGCCCCAAGCTCGATCAATTCCCTCACCAGACTCGCCGGATGGGTCTTGCTGATCGCGATCAGCGCCACCTCCTCCGGCCTGCGGCCGCATCCCTCGGCAGCCGCCGCGACGCGTCCCTTGACGTTCGCAAATCGTGCGGCAAGACCTTGCTCGTGGTCAACAACTGTCATCGCCGAAACATAATACCTCACGCTGCAAAGGAGATAGCATCGGCGGTGCGGCCTTTTGCCACAAAGACCACGTTCGTGTGTCAACGAAGGCAGGTAGTTGATCGGTTCTCACACCGGCAACCAGATCCCACATCTCTCCAACGATTTTTCAGCAACTTTTTTGCCGGTTGACACCCTCTAAACTGGTTCGCATAATGGCAACCCGTTCCTTGCGGATGTGGCGGAACTGGCAGACGCGCAGGTCTCAGAAGCCTGTGATGGTGACATCGTGGAGGTTCAAGTCCTCTCATCCGCACCAAGCAATAATTTTTTTTACGGCGGGTCTGTTAAGCGGACTCGCCGTTTTTTCGTTTGTAACACAGGGCGTGCAATATTTCTGAAGGCCAAAAATAATTTGTCACGGATTTCCAGCGCCCGGTGTTTTCGGAATAAGAGGTCCAGTCTGAAAGGGGAGTATTAATGAACGTCGATCAAGCAGCTCTGAAGGAAACCGACAATTTGGGACCTGCGGGCATCAGTAATCAGATGCTCGACAGAACGGTGCGTTTGAAGCTTGCTGAGCGGCCGGACCGCGACCGTATTCAACGTGTCGTCGATCTGGCTGACGCTCTTTTAGCCGAGGCGGAGACTCTGGCTCGTGATAAAGCTTTCACTGAGGA
>DASUPR010000177.1:0-13424 GCA_036281015.1 Pyrinomonadaceae bacterium | reverse complement strand
AGACGCTTTTCGACAGGGACACGCATCTGGAAATTCTCGACAGCTTTGCCGGTCACGATGCGTTGCGGCTTGAGGTCGCCGAAGCTTACGAGAGGTTGAGTGGGTTGCAGCGCGAGCTCGCAGCGTTGCGGAAGGATGCGGCGGAGAAGTTTCAGCTTGTCGATACGTTGCAGTTTCAAATTGCTGAGCTAGAGCGCGCGCAACTCTCGCTTGGTGAAGATGAACGTTTGGAAGAAGAGCGGCGCCGGCTGGCGAACGTCGAAAAACTCACCACGCTCTGTCAGTCGAGTTATACCCGGATTTATGAAGACGACGATGCGGCGCTCGCGCGGCTGCGGCTGACGTTGAAGGAAATCGAAGAGCTGAGCGAATACGATTCTGGTTTTCGCGAATATTTGGAAGGACTCGAATCGGCGCGTGCGGTGCTCGAGGATCTTTCGTTTGCGTTGCGCGACTTTGCTGACAAGCTTGAGTTCTCGCCGGTGCGACTGGCGACGATTGAAGATCGCCTGGCGGAACTCTTGCGACTGAAACGGAAATATGGTGGTTCGATTGAGGCCGCGCTCGAGCATCTGGCGCAGGCGCAGGATCGTTTGCGGCAGATTGAGACCTCCGACGAGCGTGAGCAGGAGTTGAACGCGGAAGTCGCGGTGGCCGAAAAACGCTATTTCGAGCGCGCGCGCAAACTGCACAAGGAACGTGTGCGCGCCGCGAAGGCGCTCGAGAAGGCGGTAGAGGAAGGCATCGCCGTAGTTGCAATGGAGAACGCCCGGTTTCAGGTTCAGGTTTTGGCCACGGACAACACGGACTTGGCACCGACAGGTCCGACTGGAATTGATCGAGTGGAGTTTTATTTTTCCGCCAACGTAGGTGAAGAAGTTAAACCCCTGGCCCGAGTTGCGTCCGGCGGCGAAGCTTCACGCTTGATGCTCGTGCTGAAAACAGTCTCGAACGCTTCTGAGTTTCCGCGCACGATCGTCTTCGACGAGATTGACACCGGAATCGGTGGGCGCGTCAGCGAAGCGGTCGGTATCAAACTCAAGAAACTCTCGCAAACAAATCAAGTGTTGTGCGTAACGCATCAACCGCAGATCGCGCGCTTCGCCGACAATCATCTGGTCGTGCAAAAAGAAGCGCTCGACGGCCGCACGTCGGTGAGCGTGAAAAAACTCGATCGCGCCGGCCGCGTCGAAGAGATCGCGCGCATGCTCACCGGCGCCGAAATCACCGACAGCGCCCGCCGCCACGCACGCGAACTGCTGAAACACTAACCCTCTTTCTGTTTAGGAGAAACTCACATGGCGACCAACTATCCCCTGCCCCTCCGCGTCTACTCCGAACCAGACGGAAAAATTTACTTGCTTAACGAACCCGAGAACTTGCGGATCAAAGTTGAAGAACCTATTGACGAGAAGTCTCTCCAAAATTCCAGCCTCGCACTCGAAGAACTCCGCGTCATGAAGCGGCAGAAGGCGTTACTCGCAACTGAAGGCGAAAGCGAGGAAAAGGCGACCAATCAACAACGCGCCAATCGACAGATCAGAGCCTTTGTCGAACCTTCACAGACTGGCTTTGTGTCGCGTTTGGGAAAGTCTTTACTTGAGCTTTTCGTTGTAGTGTATGCGATGGGTATAGCCGTATATCCTGTGTACAGGATCGTTCGGTTGTCGCAGGAGAAGCTGCCCGAGTGGCTTCATGTGGTGGTGTTGTTGGTGTGTGCTGGTGCTTTAGCGTTTTCCATCTATCAAATCGCAGCTCCGGAACGCCTCGACGAAAAGCAGCGCAAAATCTGGTTCGGAAAGAACGGATTGATGTTTCTTTCTACCTTTAACCTCGCCGGAGCTGCATCGGTGTTTGCCGCAATAACGTTCTGGTTGTACCAGAAGCATTGGGTGATCTTGCAGCCGTGCCCCGACGCACCACCGGTGACGCCGGGGTCGCTGCTCGACTTTTACATGGTTCAGCTACTCAAACTCGTCCCTTTCCTAAACTTGAAGGACACGTTGAAATGGGGCGAACCGGTTTGTTATACACAGGCACGCGTGGGACTTTTGATCCTGGTCTTTCAAGGACTGGTTGTGCTTCCCTGCATCAACGCGATCCGTTATGCCTGGAAAAACCGTAAACTCACAAGACCCTACGAATACATTTACGAACCTGGTTGGAAACCGGAGAGTGTTTTAGAGCCATGAGTACCGAACCAAACAAAATCATTTATTCGATGATCGGCGTCAGTAAGTTTTACGACAAGAAGCCGGTTTTGAAAGACATCTATCTGTCCTACTTCTACGGCGCCAAGATCGGCGTCATCGGTCTGAACGGGTCGGGTAAGTCGTCGCTGCTGCGCATACTCGCGGGCGTCGATAAAGAGATCAACGGCGAGACCGTGATCTCGCCCGGTTACACGGTCGGCTATCTCGAACAGGAACCATTGCTCGACGACGCGCGCACGGTGCGTGAAGTCGTGCAGGAAGCAGTGCAGGAGACGGTTGAACTGCTGAAGGAGTTTGACGAGATCAACGCGAAGTTTGGCGAAGAGATGAGTGACGACGAGATGTCGGCGCTGCTCGAACGCCAGGGCGAAGTGCAGGAAAAACTCGACGCGCAGGACGCGTGGGACCTCGACTCGCGCCTCGAGATGGCGATGGACGCGTTGCGGTGTCCGCCACCCGACACGCCCGTGAAAGTTCTATCGGGCGGTGAACGGCGTCGCGTCGGGCTTTGCCGTTTGCTGTTGCAGAAACCCGACATCCTGTTGCTCGACGAACCGACCAACCATCTCGATGCGGAATCAGTCGCGTGGCTCGAACACCATTTGCAGAGCTACGCCGGCACAATCATCGCGGTCACCCACGATCGTTATTTTCTCGACAACGTTGCCGGTTGGATTCTCGAACTCGATCGCGGCCAGGGCATTCCGTGGAAAGGAAACTACACGTCGTGGCTGGAACAGAAACAGGAACGGCTGCGGCGTGAAGAAAAATCCGAGACCGAACGGCAGAAAACACTGCAACGCGAGCTCGAATGGATTCGCATGTCGCCAAAGGCTCGTCACGCCAAAGGCAAGGCGAGGATCAATTCTTACGAAGACCTGCTGCGGCAGGAGACCGAGAAGCGCCGCGAAGATCTCGAAATACATATTCCCGCTGGGCCACGGCTCGGCAATGTTGTGATCGAAGCGGATAAGGTTAGTAAAGCGTATGGGGAGAAGTTGCTGGTTGAGGACATGACGTTTGCGCTGCCGCCGGGTGGCATTGTCGGCGTGATTGGACCAAACGGCGCGGGCAAGACGACGCTGTTTCGCATGATCACGGGTCAGGAGCAACCGGACAAAGGCACGATTCGCATAGGCGAGACCGTGGTGCTGGCGTACGTCGATCAGAGCCGCACGCTCGATCCCGAAAAGTCGATCTGGGAAGAGATCAGTGGCGGTGAAGACATGTTGAAGCTCGGCAGCCGCGAGGTTAATTCGCGCGCTTACGTCGCGCGGTTCAACTTCGGTGGCTCCGACCAGCAGAAGAAGGTCGGCATGTTGTCTGGCGGCGAACGCAATCGCGTGCACCTCGCGAAGATGTTGAAGGAAGGCGCGAACGTCCTGCTGCTCGACGAGCCGACGAACGATCTCGACGTCAACACACTGCGCGCGCTGGAAGAAGCGCTGGAAAACTTCGCCGGCTGCGCGGTGGTGATTTCACACGATCGCTGGTTTCTCGATCGCATCGCCACGCACATGCTCGCGTTTGAAGGCGACAGCAAAGTGATGTGGTTTGAAGGAAACTATTCCGAGTACGAAGCCGATCGCAAAGCGCGTCTGGGCGCGGCCGCTGAGACGCCACACCGCATCAAGTACCGCCAACTGACCCGGTGAAAACCAAACACGGATTTCTACACACCGTACTACTTGAAGAGAATCGCGGGCTGTTGCTCGACATCGTTGTGTTCTTTCTCAATTTGTTTCTGATGCAAAGGCTGACGGGCTATGCGCTCGAAGTGTTTCGCTATGCGAATGACGACGATCAACTCGCGCAGTTTGTCTTACTGATGGGTTGCATAGCGATGTGGGTCTTGCCCCCGGCGGGCTCAGTGTTGAAGCGTTGGCACTTTCATCAGCGTCTGAAAGACGAAGGGCGAGATATTGACCTGGACGCACAAGCGTCAGGCTGTCTGTTCAATCCGATCTTCTACTTCTGTCTAAACCTGGTGCTCATGTCAGCGATCGTCACTGGCGTGGGCCGATTTTTGTTTGGTGAACGATTGCTGGAGAACGGCGCGATTTTTCTCCCGCTGATCTTTGGTGGCTTGTTCTGCACGATCGTGCAGACGTATCTCATCTATCGCTACTTCTCACGGCCACAGAAACCTCCCAAATACGAGTTTCTGGGCCGGCCGGAAAGCGAAACACTCGGCGACGTTTGTATCTTCGTGAACATGATCCTGTTTCAGATTATCTGGAACTTACTGAACTTTGCGGGGCTCGGTGGACCATCGGGCGCCGTTGAGTTCTTTGGCCGGCTGTTCTTCCTGTGCTTCCTCGCGTTGCTGATCTATTTTCCGCCGCGGATGTTTTATCTGGTTGAAGACATCCACCGCGGGCGCACCTGGATAACAATGCTGCTGGCAAATTCGCCCGTGATCGTGAGGCTGCTAATCGGCACGAAAGAGTGGAGTTAAATATGAAGTGTTGTCGTAATATATCGCGCATGAAAATCGCCACCATCATCTTCTCCGCCCTGGTGTTCGTTTCCCCTGTGATGGCCCAGCAGCAGGAAGCGACGCCGATCAGAAACTTCCTGCGCGTGAACAAAGAGTTCTGCACCGGCGGCCAGCCGCGCCTCGAACATCTCGAACAACTCAAAGCCGAGGGCGTGAAGTCAATTATCAACCTGCGCCAACCAAGCGAACATCGCGCGGCCGAAGAGGAAGCGAAGGCGAAGGAGTTGGGCCTGCGCTACTTCAACATCCCGGTCGGTTTTGGCAATCCGAAGGACGAGCAGGTGGATGAGTTTCTGAAAATCACTGACGATCCGGAAAACCGCCCGGTGTTTATTCACTGCACCGCTGCGATTCGTGTCGGCGCGTTTTGGCTGATCAGGCGTGTTGTGCGCGACGGTTGGAAATTCGAAGACGCGGAGAAAGAAGCGGAGAAGGTCGGTTTGCGCGAGAGCCCGCATCTGGTCGAGTTTGCGCGCAAGTACATCGAGAAGCATCGGCCGCAGGGCGGTGCCGCACTGCCGTCGCATCCGTTGTCGTTTGGTGTTTTCACTGCTCGTTTCGATCCCGCGGGCACGTTTACGGTGGAGGGCGATCGTTGGCCCAAAATCGGCGGTAGCTGGAAGAGTCAGGGGGCGGAGTTTGAACTCTCGCTGAACGCGTTGGCCAACGGAGCGGGTGGTTGTGACGGTGTGGCTAAGTATCGCGCGACGTTCGACGGCAAGCACGTGACGATTAACGTCGTTGCTGATGAGTGCAAAGTGCGGCAGCTCATTCTCGACGGCAGCAACTGGTTGCCGGCTGGCGCAGCGGTCGCCAAACCGGAGAGAAACTTCGTTAGAACGTCGAGCGCGCGTCCGCCGTCACGTCCCGCGAAGGCTACCGGAAGCTGGCCGTCGTTTCGTGGTCCAAACGCGTCGGGGGTTGCGGACGGACAGAATCTTCCGGAAGAGTGGAACGCCAAGACAGGGCAGAACATTCTGTGGCGCACGGCGATTCCCGGTCTCGCGCATTCGAGCCCGATCGTCTGGGGCAATCGCATCTACGTCACGAGCGCGGTCAGCAGCGATCCGAAAGCGACATTTCGGCCGGGGCTTTATGGTGATGGTGACGCGTCGAAAGATCGTTCGACTCACAAGTGGATGCTCTACGCGCTCGACAAACGCAGCGGCAAGATTGTTTGGGAGCGCGTTGCTGTTTCAGGCGAGCCGCGCGAGAAGCGCCACATCAAAGCCACTTACGCCAACTCCACGCCGGCCACCGACGGACGCATCGTGGTTGCGTGGTTCGGTTCGCAAGGCGTTTATGCTTACGACGTAAACGGGAAGTTTTTGTGGAAGGTTGATTTCGGGCGGATCGATCTCGGCGCTTATGACGTCCCGACGGTTGAATGGGGTTCGGCGAGTTCGCCCATCATCTGGAAAGACCTCGTCATCCTTCAGTGCGATACGCAGACTGATTCGTTCATCATCGCGCTTAACGCTGCTACCGGCGAAACAGTTTGGAAAACCGATCGCGACGAGATTCCTTCGTGGGGCACGCCGACCGTCGCCACGACTTCAAAAGGCGAAGAACTGATCGCGAACGCTTCAAACTTCATTCGCGGTTACGATCCGCGCACCGGCAAAGAGTTGTGGCGTCTAGGCAAGAGCTCGAAGATCACGGCGCCTACGCCGATCTTCGCGGATGACATTCTCGTGGTTGCGAGTGGACGTGGACCAGAGCGTCCGATCTTCGTCGTCAAAGCGGGGGCGCGTGGTGATTTGACGTTGCCCGACGGCAAGACAAGCAGCGACGCGATCATCTGGAGCCGCACCGGCCGCGGCTCTTACATGCCGACGCCGCTGATCTACAAAGGCATTCTCTACGTGCTCGCCAACAACGGCACTTTCGACGCTTACAATCTGAAAACCGGCGACGAAATCTATCGCCAGCGCCTGCCGCAGGTGGGGAACGGCTTCAGTGCTTCGCCGGTCGCGGCTGATGGAAAGATTTATCTGCCAAACGAAGACGGAGAAATACTGGTGATTGCGGCGGGCGAAAAGTTCGCTCACCTCAAGACCAACTCCATGGGCGAACTCCTGATGGCCACTCCCGCCCTCTCCGAAGGCGCCATGTACATCCGCACCGCCCAGAGTCTCTTCGCCGTCGGTCAGAAGAAATAGCGGGCTGAGTTCAGCCTTCAGGCTGTTCTCGGACCGACGAGCCAAAGCTCAAACTCGGCTGGCCGAACCCCTCATACCGCGCCCGAACCCCTCTCACTTCGGAGGGTTTTCCGCTGAAACCGTTCGAACTGCTCGAACTCAAAAACTGAAGATCCACTGAAAGCTGAACTACGGCTTGACCTGAACGTTGCCGCCGCCGTGCGCGATGTCGACGAAGGAATACGACGATAACGGGAAACTCCCGCAGCCGATCACTTTGCTCTGGTTCGAGGGGATGCCAACGTCGTCCGGGCGCTCGGCGTCTGTGGCGAGCCAGGTCAGGCTGGCGCCGTTGTCGTCCTCGCGCTCGGCGTCTTTGGGAGTCCAGCCGCTCGCCGGGTTTTGATAAACGCCCCACGTCAGCTTGTCGGCGGTCGGTTGATTCACGCCTTCGCTGTTATCTTCAACCACCAGCAGCACGCGCAATCCCATCGCCGCCAGCACGTTTGACTCAAAAATAACTCCACTCATCACGGCACGATTGCCTGTAATCTTGAGACAATCGAACCGCGCGCGCATCGAGGCGCCGGTAGACGCGCCACCGGGACCATCCGGATCGCCGACGACCGTCGCGTTCGGATCGGTGAAACTCATCTCGCCAACAACGCGGCCGTTGTTCTGTTCGCGAGCGTGGAATTCGAGAAAGCGGGGCTGACCATCTTCGAGCGCAAACTGAAACGAACCGTTAGCGGATGGTCCATTCGAGCCGGCGAAAGTCAAAGGCGTCAAGGCGAGAGAAATCAAAACGAGGAGGGAGATCGAAGCACAAAGAATGCTCTTCATCGGGGGTACTCCTTCTGGGCAATAATTTGTAAACGGCTTATATCGGGTGTTGGCCGGGAAGTCAATTCTGTGCTAGGAATTTCGCCATGTTGAATCTTTTAGCAGCACTCATTTTTCTCATTCCCCAGGGCGGCAGCATCAAGGGCAAGGTCGTCGCCGATATTCCCGACCAGCGCCGCGCGCTCCCCGGCGTCGTTGTCGTTCTGACCAGCGATCGACTGCGCGACCAGAAGCTTCAGAGCGTCACCGACGCCGAAGGACAGTATGAATTCAACGGCCTCCTTGCCGGCGAATACACCGTCTCGGTCGAATATTCCGGCTTCAAGAAATACGAACATAAACTCAGCCTGCAAATCGAAGCGACCGTCGAACATGACGCACTCCTGCAACCCATCCCGCTCAGTGAACAGGTCACCGTCACCGACAACCGCGCCGATCCGGTCAGAACAGAATCGACCACACCTTCCACGATCACGATGCAAAACCTACGCGACGCACCGCTGATCGATCAGAAGTTTCAGGACGCGTTGCCACTGCTGCCCGGCGTCGTGCGTGGCCCGGACGGCAACCTCAACATCAAAGGCACGCGGCCGAGCCAAAGCGGAATTCTGGTGTCGAGTTTGAACGTGACCGATCCGGTTACGGGCGCGCCCGCGATCGAGTTGCCGCTCGAAGCGGTGGATACAGTGCAGGTTCACTCAAACCCGTATTCATCAGAGTACGGCAGGTTCACCGGCGCAGTGACGACGATCGAAACGCGCTCCGGCAGCAACGATTTGCGCTATCTCGTGACCGGCGTACTGCCGCGCCCGCGCTGGCGCGACGGTTCGCTCTTTGGCATCGGCGCCGTGACGCCGCGTATCGCCGTTGGTGGTCCAATCAAAAAAGACAAGCTGTTCTTTTTCCAAAGTCTCGAATACCGCTTCGTGCGCACGAATGTTGAGAGTCTGGAACGTCTCAACGAGCGGCAACGCGACATTCAACGCGAAAGCTTCGACTCCTTCTCGCGTCTCGACTACGTCATCAACGAAAACAATCGTCTGACCGGCAGCTTCTCGATCTTTCCGCAGAAGTACGACTACTTCAATCTCAACACGTTCAACCCGGCGGACACGACCGCGAACTTTCATCAACGCGGCTGGTTTCTCGCGCTCAACGAACAGGCGACATTCAAATCCGGCGCGCTGCTGCAGTCGAGCTTCAGCGTGAAACAGTTTGACGGCGACATCTTCGGTAACAGCGGCGCGCCTTATCAGATCACGCCCGAACGCAATTTCGGCGGCTGGTTCGATCGCCAGCATCGCGAAAGCCGGCGTTACGAACTGCTAGAGGTTTATCACTTTCCTTCACGGCAGTGGCGCGGCTCGCATGCTTTCAAAACCGGGCTGAACTTCAGTCACACCTCATTCGACGGAACCGACAGAAGCACGCCGGTCACGATCCTTCGTGCCAACGGCACACGTTATCAGTTGATCGAGTTCAGCGGACCGGGCGTTCTCGCGCGCAAACAAAACGAGTTCTCCGCCTTCGTGCAGGACAAGTGGCAGCTCAACAAGCGCCTCGTGCTCGATCTCGGCCTTCGTTACGATCGCGACCAGATCGGCAAGGAAAACAACTTCGCACCGCGGCTCGGTTTGGTAATCGCGCCAACCGATTCCGATCGCACGATCATTCGCGGCGGCGTCGGACTTTTCTACGACAAGATCCCGCTGAACGTCGGTTCGTTCGAGCAATATCAGAATCTCGTCGTGACGACGTTTGCAAACAACGGCGCCACGATCCTTGATGGTCCACGTGTGTTTCAGAACACCTCGCCCGGCGATCTGGAGAACCCTTACAGCCTTGCGTGGAACTTACAAGTGGACCATCAGGTAAGCCCGCGCCTGCTGCTGCGATTGGGTTACGAAGAACGCAGCACGCGCCGCGACTTCGTGCTCGAGCCGAGCGTCAATCCGGCAAATCCCGCTGCAGGCTTGCTTTTATTGCAGAACTCGGGAAGATCTCGTTATCGCGAACTACAGGCAGTCGCGCGGTTTCGGTTTCAGGAAAACCGAAACATTTACTTGTCGTACGTGCGTTCGCAGGCGCGCGGCAATCTGAACGACTTCAACACCTACTTCGGCAATCAAAAGCACCCGGTGATTCGTCCAGATGAATACGCCAAACTGCCGTACGACGTGCCGAACCGCCTGCTCTTCTGGGGCGACTTCGGTTTGCCGTTCGACATCGTCATGACACCAGTGCTCGATTGGCACAGCGGCTTTCCATTTTCATTACTGAACGAACAGCAGGATTTCGTCGGCCCACGCAACGAAGGCGGACGCTTTCCGCAGTTGGTCACACTTGACTTGCTGATCATGAAGGGATTGACGATTCCCTTTCGCGGCAAGAAATACAAAGGACGAGCGGGCTTTACCGTTTTCAACATCACGAACCACTGGAACCCGCGCGACGTGCAGAATAATCTCGCGAGCCCGCAATTCGGCACTTTCTTCAATAGCCCGGACCGAAGCGTGCGCCTGAAATTCGAGTTTGTGAAATACTGACCTGCCTACGGAGGACTTGAGAAATGAAACCTTGCCTTCTACTCACCTTCGCGCTGTTGCTGATCTCCGTGTCGTCTGTGTCGTCCGTGGCCAAAGACGACATTACGAAGGAACTGATCAAGTCAAACGGAAAGACACGTACGTACTACTTGTACGTTCCCTCAACCCTCGCCGCGGACACGCAGGCCCCGCTGATCGTCACACTTCACGGTTCGGGACGAAACGGCATCACCCTCGTCGAGAAATGGAAAGACTACGCCAAAAAGGAAGGCATCATTCTCGCCGGTCCTGACGCTGGTAATTCACAAGGCTGGTCGGCGCCGCAGGATGGTCCTGATTTCCTGCGCGATCTCGTCGAAGAACTGAAAACGAAGCACCCGGTCAATCCGCGCCGCGTCTACCTGTTTGGTCACTCAGCCGGAGCTTGCTTTGCGATTCACATGTCTTTGATGGAGTCGCAGTATTTCGCAGCCGCGGCGATTCACGCGGGCGCACTCAGAAGCGATCGCGAGTTTGAACTGGTCAAGATCCCGAAACGAAAGATTCCGATCTCGATTCAAGTGGGCGACAGCGATGCGTTCTTTCCGCTCAAAGAGGTGCGCGCGACGCGCGACGCGTTGCAGGAAGCCGGCTTTCCGGTGGATCTGATCGAGATCAAGAATCACGATCATTTCTATTACCGGTCCGCGGAGAAGTTTAATCAAACGGCCTGGGAGTTTTTGAAGAAACACGAACTGCCGGAAGACCCCCTGTATCAGAGGTACAATTGGAACTAGCTAACTCATGATTGAAGTTATCAACCTGGTGATCGTCGTTTTGCTCGTGCTGGCGAACGGCTTTTTCGTGGCGTCGGAATTTTCGCTCGTCGGCGTGCGCAAGTCGCGCATTGAAACGTTGGCGAAGAGCGGCGATCGCCGGGCTAAGAGGCTGTTGCCTCTAGTCAACAATTTGAACGCGTACATTTCAGCGACCCAGCTCGGTATCACTTTGGCCTCGCTGGCCCTCGGCTGGATCGGAGAACCCGCAATCGCGCATCTGCTCGAAGTCCCGCTCAGAGGCCGTGTCTCGGAAGCGGTTCTTCATACCATCGCCTTTGCCGTCGCGTTTAGCATCATCACGTTTCTCCACATCGTGCTTGGTGAGCTGGCGCCAAAGACGCTCGCACTCGAACGCGCTGAACGAACGGCGTTGGCGATCGCTTTGCCGCTGGAGGTTTTCTACAAAGTCTTTCGCTGGCCCATCCAACTGCTCGACTGGGCCGGCACGCGAACCGTGCGCTTGTTTGGACTACATCCATCGAGCGGACATGCGTCGATATACACGGAAGAAGAACTGCGCCAACTGATCGACATCTCGCACAAGAGCGGCCATCTCGAAGCGGAAGAACAACGGTTGATCAATCGCATCTTTGACTTTTCCGAGGCGCAAGTGCGCGAAGCAATGGTGCCGCGCACGTCGATCGCCGCACTGCCGGTGAGCGCGACGCTGGTGGAAACAAAAGACGCGTTGCGCAATTTGGGATACTCGCGACTGCCGGTGTATCAGGACGTTCTGGACAATGTCGTCGGCGTGCTGGTGCGTCGTGACTTCGAGCCTTTCCTGGACCAGTCGGCCCCGCCCGAGTCATTCGATCTGCGCAAACTCGTTCACCCGGCGCATTTTATTCCCGCGACCGCGCGGCTCGGCGCGGCTTTGAAACAGATGCAGGTGAAACGAAGTCACCTCGCTTTCGTCATCGACGAGCACGGCAGCATCGAAGGCATTTTGACTCTGGAAGACTTGCTCGAAGAGATCGTCGGCGAGATCAACGACGAGTTTGACGAAGAGGTCCGCGCGCAGATCACGAAAGAAGCCGACGGCAGCTACGTCCTGAGCGGCATTCTCACGGTGCGCGACGCGAACCGGCAGTTGCAGCTTGACCTGCCCGAAGATAGCGGCTATACCACGCTCGCCGGTTTCCTGATGGACCAGGCCGGGCACGTGCTGCAGCCGGGCGAAGTGGTCCAATACGACGATCTGACATTCAAAATCGAACGGATGGAAGGGCGGCGCATCCGTCGCGTGCGACTGACGTCCGCTCTTACCGCAGCTCTCGTTTTAATCCTCTTAGGAGATGCCACATGCATAAACTTTACTTCCGAATGGTTGTGATTGCGTTGTGCCTCGCGGCGCTGGTGATCGCGCCATTTCCGAGCACCGCCACGCCGTCGCCGTTAATCGAAGATTACAAGGCGCAGGCTGTGGCTGACGTGCAGTCGATGGCGAAGCAGTCGCAAGTGATGGTCGACATGGTCTTCAGCTTCGGCGAGCTCGGATTTCAGGAAGTTGAGACTACGAAATACCTCACGGGCATTCTCGAGAAAGAGGGTTTCAAGATCGAACGCAACGTCGCGGGAATTCCGACCGCGTGGGTCGCAACGTGGGGCTCGGGCAAACCCGTGATCGCGCTCGGCTCAGACGTCGATTGCATACCGCAAGCGTCACAAAAACCTGGTGTGGCTTATCACGATCCGCTCGTTGAAGGCGCGCCGGGACACGGCGAAGGTCACAACTCCGGCGTGCCGTTGAACATCACCGCCGCGATTGCGGTGAAGCGGCAGATGCAACGCGCCAAGCTTCCGGGCACGCTTAAAATCTGGCCCGGCGTTGCGGAAGAGCTCGTCGCCGGCAAGGCTTTCTTTGTCCGCGCGGGCGTTTTCAAAGACGTGGACGTGGTGCTGTTCACGCACGTCGGCAACAACCTCAACACGTCGTGGGGACAATCATCCGCGACTGGTTTGGTGTCGGTTGAATACACGTTCCGCGGCGAGAGTGCGCACGCCGCGGGCGCGCCGTGGCAGGGTCGCAGCGCGCTCGATGCGGTCGAGTTGATGGACATCGGTTGGAACTTCCGACGCGAGCATCTGCGACTGCAACAGCGCTCGCATTACGTGATCACTAACGGCGGCGATCAACCCAACGTCGTGCCGCGCATGGCGAGTGTTTGGTATTACTTCCGCGAGCTCGATTACGAACACATCAAACAGATGCGCGAGATCGGCGACGCCATGGCCGAAGGCGCCGCGAAGATGACCAACACGACTGTCAGTTCGCGTGTGCTTGGTTCGGCGTGGCCGCAACACTTCAACCGGCCTGTTGCGGAAGCGATGTACGAGAACATCAAACAGATCGGACTGCCGCA
>DASUPR010000176.1:0-10551 GCA_036281015.1 Pyrinomonadaceae bacterium | reverse complement strand
GTGTTTAGTGCGGCAGGGTTTTATCCGGTTACGCCCGGGTCGACGATCTATGCGATTGGGACGCCGTTGTTTCCGGAAGTTAGGTTTAAGCTCGAGAATGGGAATTCATTCGTTGTGAAAGCGCGCGGCGTTTCGGATAGGAATTTTTATGTTCAGTCGGCGACGTTGAATGGGAAGCCTTACGCGAAAAGCTACGTGGAGCATAGTGATGTGGTGAACGGTGGGGAACTCGTTTTTGACATGGGTCCGCAACCGAATCGCCTTTGGGGCCGGGGATTTGGGAACGAGCCTGTTGCGGAGATCGCCGGATCTCAGATAATTCCTGTTCCTGTTGTTACGGGAACACGAACGTTCAGGGGGCAGTCGAGAGTTGGTGTGCAGAACCTCGCACCGTCGAGTGCTGTTTACTACACGACTGACGGTTCCGAGCCGACGGTGAACTCAACGAGGTTTCTGAGGCCGTTCGCGATCAACCGGGACACGACTGTTAAAGCGCGCGCGATTGATCGTTCTGGAAAGCAAAGTGCCGTTGTGACCGCAGCTTTTCATCGCATTCCGCATGACTGGAAGATCACGTTGGCGTCGAGCTACAGCTCGCAGTATCCGGCCGGTGGCGACTCCACATTGATCGACGGTATTCGCGGGACGATGAACTGGAGCGGTGGAGCGTGGCAGGGTTATTGGGAGAAGGATTTGGAAGCCGTTGTCGATCTTGGGAAGGTGCAGTCTGTTTCGAAAGTCGGCGCGGGATTTCTCCAGGACATTGGTTCCTGGATCTGGTTCCCGCGCCGTGTCGAGATCGAACTTTCAGTTGACGGCAAGAGTTTTACGCCCGTCGCCGCGATTACTCACGATCAGCGCGACACCACGATCGTGAACTTCGCCCAAACGATCACACCCCAAAACGCGCGTTACATCCGCCTGCGCGCCGTCAACTCCGGCAAGAACACCTGGATCTTCGCGGACGAGATCCTGATCAATTAATTCCTACCACTGCAACTCAAATTCATAATCCGAGGCGCCGCCGCGCGAATCCTTGATGCGCACCACGACCGCGAAATCGTTCTCGCGTGACGGTTGCTGCTCGATGTAGATCTCGCCGCGGCCGCGTTTGCTCGTGAGTCGCACGGTTACGCGCCGCGAGGGTAGCGCTGCCCCGAAGTTTGGCTGCGAGTCGTAGTAAGCAGTGCCGCCCAGAGTTTCCACGTCAGCGCTGCCGCCGCGAATCGTGATGCGCACGTCGTCGTCAACGCGCCCTTTCCACGTCATGCGCCCGCCGCGCCCGCCGCCATCACCCGGAAACGGCCCCCCGCCGCCACCCGACGTGTCGCCGATCTCTCTTGCGACCTCGTTCAGGGATCGTTGCACGTTCGACCAACTGGTGCGCTGGAGATTGTTACGCTCGACTAATCGCGCCAGGTTTTGTACCAGGTCAAAAGCGTCGCGGAGTTCCTGCGGGCGGCGGCGATCGACGACCATGCGATAGAAGATCCTCGCTGAGGCGCCAAACTGCTGCGCCAGCATCACCGCTTCAATTTCGTTCCGATTGTTGCGGTTGGAAGTGGTGTAGCTGTTGTAAGCGGCGCTCGCGAAATCCTCCGCGTCGCGCGACAGCCGGGCTGCGGAATCGGTCAGTCTGTTCGATTGACCAAACTGTCCCAGCGCGGATGGCGCCAAAAGCAAGCTGACAACTACAAGCAAAAGGCTTCTTTTGATCATGAGTTCCTCCTGACGTTTCCTGGTCGGACCAGGGTATTGTGCCACAAGAGTAACACGGACAAACACGGACTTCTTGTCAGTGTTCATTCGTGTAGGTCTGTGGCCCTTTACGGTATAATGTCGGTCAGTTTGAAACCGTTGGCAAAGCCAACAAGGAGTTACTGAATGAGTTGGAATGAACAATCTTTTGCGGTTCCGGGTGCGGACGTCCGCATCACATCGTTTCTCAGCAAAGTTTACGGCTGGATGTTTCTCGGCCTGCTGGTCACGGCGGGAACCGCTTTTGTAGTCGCATCCTCGCCGCTTTTGATCGAGACGTTTATCCGCAACCGGATACTGTTCTGGATTCTGCTTTTTGGTCAGCTTGGCCTCGTGTTCTACCTGTCGATGCGGGTGGAAAAGATGTCGCCGGTAACCGCGGCCACGCTCTTCATGGTCTACTCGGTGGCGGTCGGGATCACGTCCTCCGTCGTCCTGCTGGTTTACACGGGCGCATCGCTGTTTGCCACGTTCATGGTGACGGCCGGAATGTTCGGCGCATTGGCGCTCTTCGGCACTTTCACGAAGCGCAGTCTTGCGGGCGTCGGGCAGTTTGCGTTCATGGGATTGATCGGTGTGATCATCGCTTCGGTCGTGGGTCTGTTCTGGCAGAGCGACGCGCTGCAGTTCGTGATCTCGGTGGTCGGCGTGATCGTGTTTACGGGACTGACTGCGTGGGACGCGCAGCGGTTAAAGCACATGGCGGTGGCGCTACCTGACGGGCGCGTCGGAGCCTACGCCGTAGTCGGCGCGCTGTCGCTGTATCTCGACTTTATCAACCTCTTCTTCTTCCTGCTGCGCTTTATGGGTGGCCGAAGAGATTAAGAGTCGAACACAAACGGGAAATGAGAAAGGGCGCTCGATCAGTGGTTGGTTCGGCGCCCTTTCCGTTTGGCCTTCCGTTTAGCTCTTCGGCGTGAACCCGCGCTTCTTCATCAACGCGTCGATCTTTGGATCGCGTCCGCGGAATGAACGGTACGCGTCTGCGGGATCGACCGTGTTGCCGACCGAGAAGACAAACTTTCGCAGCCTCTCCGCGACGGCGCGATCGTAGGGGCCTTTGCCTTCGGTAAACGCGCCGAAGGAGTCGGCCGTGATCACGTCTGACCACAGGTAGCTGTAGTAACCGGCGGAATAACCGTCGCTGCCGAAGACGTGCAGGAACTGCGGCGTGCGATGGCGCATCACGATCTCTTTCGGCATGCCGAGCTGCGTCAGTGTCTCGCGCTCGAACACGTCCGCATCAATCTTCTTGTCGCCCGCGAGATGCAGCTTCATGTCGACGAGCGCCGCCGCCAGGTATTCAACCGTTCCGAATCCCTGATTGAACGTGGCCGATTTCATTATCTTGTCCACCAACTCCTGCGGGATCGGTTTGCCGGTTTCGTAGTGCAGCGCGAACCGCTGGAGCACTTGCGGCGTCGAGAGCCAGTGTTCCAAAAGCTGCGACGGGAACTCGACGTAGTCGCGCGCCACTGCGGTGCCGGAGACGCTCGGATACGTGACGTTTGAATTCAGGCCGTGCAATGCATGGCCAAACTCGTGGAACATCGTCGTGGCGTCGTCCCACGAGATCAGCACCGGCTCGCCGGGTTTGCCTTTGACGAAGTTTGAGTTGTTGGAAACGATCGTCGTGATCTCGCCGTCGATACGTTTCTGGGTGCGGTAGGCGTTCATCCACGCGCCCGAGCGCTTGCCGGCGCGAGCGTAAGGATCGAAGTACCACAAACCGATGTGACGCTTGGTTGTTTTGTCTGTGACTTCCCAGACGCGAACGTCGGGATGCGCGACGGGAACGTTGGTTACCTGCGTGAAGTTGAAATTGAAGAGCTCGCCCGCGACCCAGAAGATTCCTTCGCGCAACTTCTCGAGCTGGAGGTAGGGCTTGATTTCGTTCTGGTCGAGATCGTACTTGGCCTTGCGAACCTTCTCCATGTAGTAGCGATAGTCCCACGGCTCGATCTTGATCTTTGCGCCTTCCTTGTCGGCGAGTGCCTGCATGTCCGCGACTTCTTCATGTACGCGCGCGACTGCGGGTTTCCAAACGGCTTCCATCAACTCCATCGCGCGTTCCGGAGTCTTGGCCATTGTGTTTTCGAGACGCCAGTGGGCGTGTGTCTGGTAGCCGAGTAACTTGGCGCGCTCGGCGCGGAGTTGCAGGATTTCGGTGATGATGGTGTTGTTGTCGTGTTCGCCGCCGTTGTCGCCGCGATTCACAAACATGCGCCACGCTTTTTCACGCAGGTCACGGCGATCGGAATAGGTCAGAAACGGATCGATCGATGAGCGGGTGTTCATGATCACCCACGTGCCGGGTTGCTTCTTCGTTTCGGCGGCTGCGGCGGCAGCGTCGCGCACGGACTGCGGCAGTCCGGCGAGTTCGTCTTCGCTTTTGAGCACGATGAACTGATCGGTCTCTTCGGCGAGCACGTTTTGACTGAACTTCGTGAAGAGTCCCGCGAGCTGCTGGTTGATCTGTGAGAGACGTGTTTTGGCTTCCGGCTTCAGACGTGCGCCGGCGCGAACGAAGTTGGTGTAGTAGAGCCAGGTCACGCGTTGCTGTTCGGGCGTGAGCTTCGCCTTTGCGGGCGAGTTGTAAACGGCGTCGATGCGTTTGAAGAGCGCCTCGTTTTGCGTGATTTGATCGTTGAACGCGGCGAGGCGCGGGGCCATCTCGCGTTGGACGGTTTGAAACTCCGGAGTCGACATGGTTGCCGCCCAGACGCCGTAGAGCGGGGTGACGCGTTCGAGAGTGCTGCCGGCGCGTTCGAGTGCGGCGATGGTGTTTTCGAAGTCGGGCGCCGCGGGATTCTTGGCGATACGGTCAATTTCGGCGAGTTGCTCGGCCATGGCGGCTTCGAGTGCCGGTTTGAAAAGCGCGACTTGCACGCGGTCGAAAGGTGGAACGCCGCCGAAGGGGCCCTCCCATTTCGCAAGTAATGGGTTGGTAGTGGTTTCAGTGGTCATCGCGCTGTTGGTGATGGTCAGGTTGGAAGCGATCATGGCTGTAGCAAGGAGCAGCATTACGCTGCGAGCGATCAGGTAGCGCATATTAGGATTCCTATCTATTGGTTTCGGCGTTAACCGCCGGGAGAGCGACACAGTTAAGTGCGTTAGTATATTGGGGCGTTGAAGAGGTTGTACAGCCAGCGCGTATCACAAGGTAATCATTACCTCGCAGGCGTTCCCCCGCAACGCCGCAGGCGTTAATAGGGGCAGTGGCGGCAGCCGCTGCCGCAGCAGTAGCCGCGGCGTTTGAGGTAGGAGGCGGTGAAGACCATGGAGCCGCGTTCGAGGTAGTAGTCATGGTCTTCTGCGAGCGCGCCTTTGAGTAGTGCTACGTCGACCTTCTGAAAGGCGTTGGAAAACTCGGTAGAAATAAGTTCGCCGGCGAAGAGTTTGGGGTGGATGAGGCGGGCGAGTAGTTCGGCGCCCTCGACGACGCGGGGGCCGGGGCGCGCGAAGTAGGAGTTTGCGTCCACGGCGTAAACACGGCCGTTGCGCACCGCGGGTAGTTCGAAGAACTGGCGCGCGGCTTCGGACTTCTGAAAGCCAAAGACGCTCCAGATCTGTTTCATCGTCTGTTCGAGGTTGAAGCCACACGGCATGATGACGAGGACATCGGGCGCGGCCGCAACGACCTGTTCCCATGTAACGCGCACTGACTCACCGCGTTCACTCCCTAAAACATCAACGCCACCCGCGAGCTTCACCAACTCCGGCACCCAGTGACCGCTCGCGAAGACCGGATCGATCCACTCCATGCAGAACACCCGCGGGCGAGCAGTAATCCCTTGCAGTCGATCGGACAGTCGTTGGAGCCGCGCTTCGCAGCTTGCAACCAATTGGTCTGCTTCAGACGTGCGGCCGGTAGCCTTGCCGAGGTCGCGCACGTTGTCGAAGATCTCACTGAGCGATTGCGGCGTGAGCCAGAGAATCTTCGGCGTGCGGCCCAACGTCTTAATCACTTGCGACACTTCATTCCCCGACGGCGCACAAACCTGACAGAGGTTCTGCGTGAGAATCAGATCCGGCGCGAGCGTGCGCAGCAGCTCTTCATCAATCTGGTACAGACTCTGTCCCTCACGCATGCGCTCCGCCACCGCCTGATCGATCTCGCTCTGACTCATGCGCTCGATCGGCAACACGTTGCGCACAACAACCGGCTTGGTCCGAACCTCCGGCGGGTAATCACACTCGTGCGTAATCCCGACGAGCGAATCCGCGAGACCGAGCGCGCAGGCAATTTCAGTGGCTGAAGGAAGAAAAGAAACAATCCGTGGCATCAGATCACGCCCTTATCCGATCACGCCTTGATCGCAATTCCACTCTTGTTTGCGATGTCGCCGTCTTTGAACGCGATCTTACCATTCACAATCACGACATCAATCCCCGACGAGAACTGATTCGGGTTTTGGATCGTGGCATTACCGCGGATCTTGTCAGGATCGAAGACTGTCAGGTCGGCGATTGCTCCCTCCTGGAGAACGCCACGTTCTTGCAACACCGGACGCAACACACTGCGCGGCAACGCCGTCATCTTGTCGATGATCTTTTCGAGCGGCAAGCCAATGTCGAGTCCGTGCCGGATCGCAGTCGCGAAACAGCCCGCTCCACGCGGATGCGAATTCGCACGCGGCTCGAACTGAATCCCGCCATCCGATCCGATCATGCAAAAGTCTTCACGCAATGCGAGGTCAACCGTTTTATCCAACGGCATCGTGCCTTCCGGCACCGCCGCCAGCTTCGGCGTGCGACGGTAGTGAGCAAACGAGCGCGCGTTCAACCGTTCTCCCGTGCCGACGATCGTGAGATCGTTGAACGTGAGTCCATAACGCTGTTGCCAGCCTGATCCAAAGCGACTGTTGTAAAGATACGTGGCCCAGAATGAATACGGATAAACACAGGTCGTGATCGTCAACCCCTGGCTGTTTGCATTGCGAATTTTTTCCAGCGCCTGCTCCATGTGGAAGGTGCCCCCGGTCGAGTGCAGGTGCGCGATGTGCACACGCGCGCCACTGTCACGCGCCAAACGGACCGCTTCGTCAACGCCCTCAAGTTCTCTCTCTTTCGACGAGTAGCGCAAGTGCAAAAAGAACGGCCGCTCATACTTCTTCGCGAGCTTTGCGTATTCCAGCAGCTCAGCATACGGCGCGGGCTGATATTCAATACTGTGCGAAACACCGAGCGCGCCTTCGTCGAGGTTTTTCTCGATGAGTAACTTGGCCGAAGCGAGCCCGCCAGCACGCGCACGAATCTGCATCACAAACGTCGAAACGCCGAAGTTTATCGCGTGCTGCAAAGCACCGAAACGTTTGTAGTAACTGCCGCAATCGGCGCTGCCGCCGTGCATCTGCAACGCAGTCACGACACCATCAGACACCTTGTAGTTTTCGAAAATCTTGTAAGTGCTTTCCGGCGAGGTCGAGTTGTCAGCGAGGATGTCGATAAAGCCCGGCGCGATGACGCGATCTTTTACGTCGAGGACATGCTGCGATGGAAAGTTATTGCCGAAACGCAGCCGGCCGCTGAAGTCGATACCGACGTCGATTGTCTGCCAGCGGTTTTGGTAGAACGATTTGCCGCCTCGCAGAACGAGCGACACGCCCGGAGGCTCGACCGATCCCTGAATGCGCTGGCACGCGGGCAGCGCCAAGCCTGCCGCGACGGGGATCGACATCTGGAGGAATGTTCTTCTTTTCACTCGGGGGACTTAAAAGATCTCAGACTTCAAAGCCGAGATCGCAAAGGCGGTCCAAGCAAACGGTCAACTTCAGCCCGAACCGTCTCAAGTTCTTTTTTCAAAACTTCATAACGTTGAATAGCGTCGCGGCCAATCTTTTGGTCCACGTTTGCGGTCATACCGGCGAGGTATGTGATGTGCGCCTGAAGCCCAGGTTTGCCATAGCGCACCGGTTCGGTCATCAATTTTCTCGCGACGGCACTCAAGGCGTCGTCGGAAGCATTCTTGCTCTGCGCTTCGCGAACCCGCGTGACGAGCCGATTGACCTCGGTCACCATGGCACGCATGCGCATGTTGTGCTCAAACTGCTCCTGCAAATCCGCGAGCGTCACGCCATCGCCCGCAACGCGCGGGTCGATCAGCACGTTGAGCGGCTGCGTCAAAACAGAAGCACCTGATTTCAAACGAACCTGATACTGACCCGGCGGCAACGTGACGCCCGCCTGGTTGCGTACGTCCCAGGCGAACCGATTCATTCCCGCGGCTTTGGTGACACGCGGCGGTGGTGCACCGCGTCGAACAGGCGCGGCATCCGGATCCGGCTGTGATTCAGGTCCGGCGCCGCCGACACCCGGCATGTTGGCGCCCGTGTTTCCGCGACCAGGGCGGAGCGGAGGCGCCTCACTGTTGTAAGAATTCAGCACCGCGCCCTTGCTGTCAAGGATTTCTATCACGACCGCCTCGGCCGGGGCCGCCGGCAAGTAGTATTCGACGACGGGTCCGAGGTTTGTCGCGCCGACGCGCGTGCGATATCCGTCGCGTGGTTTGAAGAGGATCGTGTCCGCAGGTTTTGCGTTAGAGGCGAGCTGATGTAGCGAACTAAGGTTGTCGAGAATCCAGATCGCGCGGCCTTGTGTCGAGACGACCAGATCCTTGCGATGCACTTTGATGTCTGACACGGGCACGTTTGGCAGGTTCAACTGAAACGGCTGCCAGTGCGCGCCGTTGTCGAACGAGACGAACATGCCGAACTCGGTCCCGGCGTAGAGCAGTCCTGCGCGATCGGGATCTTCGCGCACGACGCGCGTCGGCCAATCAACAGGAATGCCGTTTTTGCCGTCAGTCAAACGCGTCCACGTTTTGCCGTAGTCGTCAGTGCGGTAGATGTAAGGGTGGTAATCGCCGAGCAGCCAGCGATACACGGCGAAGTAAGCGGAACCTTTGCGGTGCGGCGACGCCTCGATGAATTGCACGCGCCCGCCCGGCGGTAAATCTTTCGGCGTGATGTTGGACCATGTTTTGCCGTTGTCGCGCGTGATGTGAAACGGCCCGTCGTTCGCGCCCGTCCAGATGACGCCTTTCTCCAGCGGCGACTCGGTGATCGCGTAGAGCGTGCTGTAAAACTCTTCGCCAGTGATGTCGCGCGTGATTGGTTCACCGCTGATGCCCTGACAACAATCAGGACGCGCCGTGAGATCGGGCGAGATCTTTTCCCACGTCACGCCTTTGTCGCGCGTGCGATGCACGTATTGCGAGCCGTAATAGAGCACTTCCGGATCGTGTGGTGAGACAGCCATCGGCGACACGCGCTGCATGCGATAAATGAGATCGCTCGCGGGATTGCCGTACAACGACTGCCCGCCGATCCAGTAGCTCTTCTCCTGACCGGTCTTCAGGTTCATCACGCCATACTGGCCTTTGCACGAGCCGTAGACGATCTCGGGATTGGACGGGTGCGGCATGATTGGACCAGTCTCACAACCCGGACCGGTGCGCCAATCGGCGACAGTGAATGGTTCGGCCTGGCTGGAGATGATCAGCGTTGTGTTGTCCTGCTGTGCGCCGTAGAGTTTGTAAGGAAACTGATTGTCGACCCAGATGCCGTAGATCTCGGCGGTCGGTTGATTCATCTGGGTGGACCATGTGCGGCCGCCGTCGGTTGAGACGTTTGCGCCGCCGTCGTTCGCCTGGACCATGATGTCGCTGTTGTTTGGATTGATCCAGATGTCGTGATTGTCGCCGTGCGGCGTGCGCATAGATGTGAATGTTTTGCCGCCGTCGGTGGATTTGAAGAACCCTTCCGCGCCGGCATAGACGACGTCCGCGTTGGAAGGATCGGCGCCGAGCGTCGTGTAGTAAAACGGGCGTTGAATCAACGAGCCTTGCGAATTGATCAGCGACCACGTTTGGCCGGCGTCGTCCGAAACGTAGAAGCCGCCGCCGGGTTTGGCTTCGACGAGCGCGTAAATGCGATCCGGCTTCGCGGCCGTGACGGCCAGATTGCCTTTGCCGATTAAGTCGTTTGGCAGTCCCGTGGCGATTTTCGTGAAGTGTTCGCCGCCGTCGGTGCTTTTGTAGAAGCCGCCCTCGCGCGACCCGCTGATGATCGTCCAGGGCTTACGTTCGAGCCGCGACATCCACGCGTAAACGACGTTCGGATTGCCGGGTTGTAATTCGACGTCCATTGCGCCGACGGTGTCGGAGACGAACAAAACCTTGCGCCACGTCTGGCCGCCGTCAGTGGTTTTGAAGACGCCGCGTTCGCTGTTCGGTTTGAAGATGTCGCCGCCCGCGGAAACCCAGACGATGTCCGGGTTGGTTGGATGAATGCGTACGGCGCCGATCTGGCCGGCGTTGTAAAGACCGGCGAACTTCCACGTTTGGCCGCCGTCAGTTGATTTGTACATGCCGCGGCCGGTCGAGACGTTGCTGCGCACGCCGTCGGAGCCGGTGCCGAGGTAGATGACGTTAGGATCGGAGTCTGCGACTGCGACGCAGCCTGTCGAACCGAGTGGAACTTTTCCATCGGTGATCGCGGTCCAGGTGGCGCCGTTATCGGTTGTCTTGAATAGCCCGCCACTCGCGACGCCCATGTAGAAAGTTTTGGGTTGTGATGGCACGCCGGTGACGGTTGTGACGCGCCCGCCGCGTGATGGGCCAACGAGCCGATAACGCAGGCCGTTGAAGAATGCTGGATCTTGGATTTGTGCCTGGACTGGAATCGCCACCAGCAGCAGCATTAGGATTAGCCGAAGCATGCGAGACCTCCAACCGGGATCGATGGAATCTGTGGATCTTATTTCTGCACAAGCTATAGCCGAGAAGTGTTT
>DASUPR010000175.1:0-2725 GCA_036281015.1 Pyrinomonadaceae bacterium | reverse complement strand
AAACGCGTGATTCACGTCCGGCAACGTGAACTCGATCTTCGTAATCTTGCCCGGCTCCATCGCTTCCGGTTTCGAAAAACTGTTGCGGAAACGCGCCCGCATCGGCTCGCCGCGTACGAGCATTTGATAACCGCCCATCGTCTCCGGCGCGCTATTCGGAAACACGTCGATCAGTTTCACCACAAAATCCGAATCGGTTCCGGAAGTTGAAACAAACAACGTGGCCTTGATTGGCCCAGCGAATGTGACGTCGCGATCGAGCGCATCGGTTTGATAGACGAGCACGTCCGGTCGCGTCGCCGCGAAACGCTGGTCGTCGACCATGTACTCACGCGTCATACCGATCGCGATGTTGTTAATGAACGGAACGGGACGCGCCGGATCGCTGACGTACTCGTTAAACGCCGCGGCAGCGGACGGCGCGGTAAACGATAACCCGCCGTTTGCATTCAAGTAGATCTCGCGCGACTCGACGTTCTTCGGCGGCCAACTATCGTAGTGCCGCCACTGATTCGATCCCGTTTCGAACATGGTCGCTTCCGCCAGTTCCCGGTTGCAGATGTCTTTCAACAGACAGTTAAAGAATGGCAGCTCAACCATTTCACGGTAGGTCAACGAAGTCTTCTGCCCGAACGAAACTCTGCCGAGCGCGTCGCCGTCGCTGCGCGACCAACCGCCGTGAAACCACGGGCCCATCACGAGCGTGTTGCGCGCCCCGGGATTCGTTTCTTCAATCGTCTTGTATGTCTCGAGTGCACCGAAAAGATCTTCCGCGTCGAACCAGCCGCCAACTGTCATCACCGGCGTCTTGATGTTGCGCAGGTGCGGACGAATGTTGCGCGCCTGCCAGTAGTCGTCGTAATTCGGATGGTTCATCAGATCGTTCCAAAACGCGATCTCACCTTTGAAATACTTGGTATTGGCATTTGCAAGCGGACCGAGATCGAGAAAGAAACGATAACCGTCAGGCGTGCCGTGAACGAAGCGTTCCGGAAAATTCGGCGTTGGCGCCGGACGCGGTTTGCCCAACGTAGCGAAGAAGTTGAACGCGTGCGGCAGAAACAATGCCCCGTTATGATGAAAGTCGTCGCCGATGAACCAGTCGGCGATCGGCGCTTGCGGCGAAGCGGCCTTCAACGCGGGATGCGCATCGATCACGCCCATCGAGGTGTAGAACCCCGGATACGAAATGCCCCACATGCCGACGCGCCCGTTGTTGTTGGGCACGTTCTTCAGTAGCCATTCGATCGTGTCGTAGGTGTCGCTGCTTTCGTCGATGTCTTTTGGTCCATTTTTCTTCGGTTTGTACGGGCGCACCTCGACCCACTCGCCTTCAGACATGAACTTCCCGCGCACGTCCTGGTAAACGAAGATGAACTTTTCTTTCTGGAAGTGATCTGATGGACCAAGCGCTTCACGGTAGGCGTTGGGACCGTACGGATTAACGCTGTACGGCGTCCGGTTCAGCATGATCGGGTACTTTTGCGACTGGTCCTTTGGCGTGTAGATCGCCGTAAACAGCTTCACGCCGTCGCGCATCGGGATCAGTTGCTCGGTTTTGTTGTAGAAGGCTTTGACGTCGACCTGATCGGTTCGCGCTGTGGGATGAAGGGTTAGAGTTGCGAGAGCGAGCGGGAGAAGAATTATTAAAATTCTAAAAACTGATTTCATTGTTGCTTACGGAGCTTCGACGATTAGTTCGCGGCCGAATTGGAAGTTGGGACGTTTGCGTCCTTTCATGTACTTCGCCGCGGTTTGCGAAAGTGAAGTAATGAGTATGGGGAGCGCGATGGTTGCATCACAGGGAACGTAGGCGGTGTGCGCGCCGCGAGCCAGCTTGCCGTAGATCAATCCCTCGTCAAACGACACCGCATTCGATCTGCCGCCCGGATGCGCGGCGTCAGTCGAGATCTGGATCGCATACTTGTGCCCGTGATGATGTTCCTTTTGCAAAAACGACGAGGTAGCCGCTTGTTGAAGGAAACTCTTCGTGGTGCCGCCGCCAAGATTGATGATTCCGGACACGCGCGCCTGGGCCATCACGTTCATCATGTCGAGGACGTCCTGAATGATGTCGAACATGAAGTAGTTCTTCTTTTCAAAACGTGCGCCGGCAATGCCGACTGCCAGTCCGCTGTCGGCGATCGCCGGACAGAAGATCGGCACACGTGCTTTGTAAGCCGAAGTCAGCAGACCGTCTTCCGAAGCGATCTCGGCGAGTTCGCGGCCGAGCAGATGCAGAAATTCGCGTGGTGAATATGAACGCGTTTGATCGAGTTGGTTCGTGAAGCCGCCGATCCACTCTTTCGCTTCGCGATACTCTTCGTCACTCGCAAGCAAGTCCCACATGCGGCTGATCTGCGCCGACTCCAGTTCAGCATCGGTCATGCTCGGATGAGCCTGGAAGTGATAACGCCCGAGCGTCTCGTGCAGATCGTGAAACAGCATCGCGCCGGACAGAATAAGCACGTCAACGAAACGATTCTTGATCACGTAGGCCAGCAGCCTTCGCATGCCGGCGGGAATGAGGGCGCCTGAGGCGGAGACGATGATCGTCGTGTTGTCGCCGAGCATGTCGAGCCATATCCGGTGCGCCTCGGCGAGTTGGCGGCCGCCAAAACCAGTGCCTTCCATTTTTTCGAGGAGTCCGGCCACCGAACGATCGCGGTCCACCTGGACTGGACGCGTGGGAGTGGTCAAATACTTCGACGCTTTGGGTTTTCGT
>DASUPR010000174.1:0-2175 GCA_036281015.1 Pyrinomonadaceae bacterium | reverse complement strand
GATGTCGAGCTCGGACATGACCTTGATACGCGAGATCAGCGTCTGGTGATAAGCGAGATCGATCGGATCGACTTTCGCGTACAGCGCGCCGTCGATGCGGTACTTCACCTGCACTTCAGTGTCGCGTGTTTCGATGTGAATATCCGACGCGCGCGACTCCATCGCGTTGTAGATGATCGTGTCGACGAGTTTGATGATCGGCGACATCTCGGCGTCGGTCGCCAGGCGATCGAGGTCGAGTACTTCTTCGCCGTGTTCGGTTTCTTTTACGAGCGAGATGCGAAAACCCGAAGCCGCTTCCTGCAACACGCGCTGCGTCGTGTCGCCTTTGCGCAGCACGACTTCGACCGCGCCGGCCGTGGCGACGTGCGGAATGATCCGCGTCCGCAACGTGCTCGATAGTTCGTCGAGCCGTTCCAGGTCTGTCGGATCGGCCATCGCGATGTACAGGCCCTTTTCGTCCTTCTTGAGCGGGACGAACTGGTGCCGGACCATCAGGTCGACGGGCACTTCAGTAAAGAGCTGGTAATCGATTGGCGATTCGCGATCGTGCGGCAGCAGATCGACAAACGGCAGACGGTAACGGCGCGCGAGCTCTTTCGCCGCCTTCATCTCAGGCGGAACATGCTCTTCGCCGTTTTGACCAGCCGGTGACACCGTCTGGATCATCGGATTGTTGGTTTCTGACACTTGCTCCATTTAGTGAACGCCGGTCACTCCCGCACCGCTCGAGATCGATTGAATGATTGGAAGGTAGATGGCGAGGAGAATCGTTACTACCACACCGCCCATCACGAGAAGAATCGCAGGCTCAAGCGTGGTCGTCAACTGCTCCAGCCGCACTTCCGACTCCGCGTCATAGAAAACCGCAACTTCGTCGAGCATCTCGCGCAAACTGCCGGAACGCTCGCCGATTCCGATCATGTCGATTGCCAGCGGCGGCAGCCACCCGGCTGTTTCCAGACTCTCCGTGAACGAACGTCCTTCACGAATCATCGGCAGGATCGACGAACTGCGGCGCCGCAGTTCGAGGTTCGTAATCGACTCGGACGCGATTTCCCACGACTCGACGAGCGTGATACCACCGGCTAAAAGCGTCGCGAGCGAACGCGTCGCCTGCGCGACCGAAAGCTGGACCGACAAACTGCCGGCCAGCGGAATCTTCAAAATCAGCGCGCTGATCGTAAGTTTCCCGGAAGGCGTGCGCGACCAGAGCGCCAGCGCGATCGCCAGGACGATAACGAGTGGACCAAACCACAGAACGTTTGACGAAAGCCAGCGCGAGATACCGACGACGATCTGCGTCACGGTCGGCAGTTCGTTACCAAAACCCGCGAACAGCTCCGACATGCGCGGCACGACGTAAATGGTCAAAAACGTGACCATCGCTGCCGAAGCAACCAACAGAAACGCCGGGTAAGCGAGTGCGCCGCGAATTTTCCGTCTCAAGCCGACGTTGCGGCGCATGTAAGTGACGTAGCGGCTCAACACTTCGTCGAGCGCGCCGGAACGTTCACCCGCCAAAATCGAAGCCGTGTAGATGCGTGGAAAGACGCCGGCCTGTGCCGCAAACGCCTGCGACAGCGCGGCGCCGCCGCGAATCTGTTCCTCGACATCGCCGAGCACCGCTCGCAGCCGCGCGGAGGCGGCGCGTTTGCGCAGCATCGAGATGGCCTGAAGGATCGGGATTCCCGCTCGCACCAGTGCGGCCAGTTGCTGGTTAAATAAAAGGAAGTCGTTTGCTTTGACGCGCGGATGCGAACCCGGACGTCCGAACCGCGTCAGCGATGCGACGCCGGCAGTCTTTGGCAGGGTGACGTTGAAAACACGAAAACCCTCGCGTTCGAGACGCGCCCTTGCTTCATGAACGCCCGACGCTTCAATCGTGCGGGTCACGACTTCGCCCGCCGGCGTTCCTAATCGACAAATGAATTCAGCCATTTATATATACAAAATCCGGGGTTGAACCGAATCGGGAGTATATCACGCGTTTATGAGAGGAAAGTTTCGCTGAGTATAGAACAAGAGGAGAACGATATTGTCCGCCACTGTCCTGCAACCCGTCGCAAACACAAACACAGGCACAAACGAAGTCCCAGCAGCCCTTCAGATGCTCCAATACGTCACCGGGTTCTGGATGTCACGAGCTCTTTATGTTTTGGCCAAGCTCGGCAT
>DASUPR010000173.1:0-2623 GCA_036281015.1 Pyrinomonadaceae bacterium | reverse complement strand
GTTCAAGAAGTTTTACGGCGAGTGGCTCGCATCGCTTAAGACGCTGGAGTTCGACTCATTTAGCCAGGACGGCAAGGTCGATTACGTCCTCTTCAAGAACCATCTCGAATACGAACTGCGCCAGCTCGACATTCAGGGACAGCAAATCTCCGAGATCCAGCCACTGATTCCGTTCGCCGAGACGATCATCGGGCTCGAGGAAACGCGCCGCCGAATGGAACCGATTGACTCTGCGAAGATCGCGGCGACGCTCACGGAGTTGCGAAAACAGGTCGATGAACGCCGTCGCACGGTAGAGAGTTTAAAACCAAAGAAGACGGTCGCGAATCGTGCGGTCATGGCGACGAACGGACTGCGGAACAGCCTCCGCAACTGGTACACGTTCTACAACGGTTACGATCCGATGTTTACGTGGTGGAACGAAGAACCGTACCGGTCGTTGGACCAGGCGCTGGCAAGCTACGCGAGTTTCGTCAATGAAAAGGTCGTAGGCATTAAGACCGACGCGCCGCAGACACCGACAACGCCAACCCGCGGACCGGGCCAGGGACAAGGATTTCAAAGACAGATTACAGCCAGACCGGGCGACACCAGCGACATCGTTGGCGATCCGATCGGACGTGAGGCATTGATTAGCGAACTGCGCTCCGAGATGATCCCTTACACGCCCGAAGAGATCATCGCCATCGGTGAAAAAGAGATGGCCTGGTGTGAGAACGAGATGAAGAAGGCCTCACGCGATCTCGGCTACGGCGACGACTGGCACAAAGCGCTCGAACACGTCAAAAATCTTTACGTCGATCCCGGCAAACAACCGCAGATGATCCGCGACCTCGCCCTCGAAGCGATCAAGTTTGTCGAAGACAACAACCTCGTCACCGTTCCTGAACTGGCAAAAGAAAGCTGGCGCATGGAGATGATGACTCCCGAACGCCAACTCGTCAGCCCGTTCTTTCTCGGCGGCGAAGTGATCCAGGTCTCATTCCCCACCAACACGATGGCCCACGAACAGAAGATGATGAGCATGCGCGGCAACAACATCCACTTCTCGCGCGCCACCGTTCATCACGAGCTCATCCCCGGCCATCACCTGCAAGGCTTCATGTCCGCGCGTAACAAACCGTATCGCGCCGTCTTCGGCACGCCGTTCTGGTCCGAAGGCAACGCGCTTTACTGGGAACTGCTGCTGTGGGATTTGAACTTCGCCAAAACACCCGAGAACCGCATCGGCATGCTCTTCTGGCGCATGCACCGCTGCGCACGCATCATCTTTTCACTCAGTTTCCACTTGGAAAAGATGACGCCGCAGGAGTGCATCGATCTGCTGGTGAACAAGGTGGGCCACGAACGTGACAACGCGACTGCTGAGGTGCGGCGTTCGCTCGACGGCAGTTACGGTCCGCTTTACCAGATCGCGTATTTGATCGGCGGGCTTCAGCAATACGCGATGCACAAGGAACTGGTCGGTTCCGGCAAGATGACGAACCGCGCGTACAACGATGCGCTGCTCAAGGAGAACCGGATTCCCATCGAAATGCTGCGAGCGGCGATTACAAACCAAAGGCTAACGCGCGACTTTGTAACTAGCTGGCGTTTTTACGACCACAGATAACACGGATCATTTTCGATAACTGAGCGTGAGCTTCACGAACATCGGCTCGGTTGACTTCGCGCCGGGCCGGTAGAAAACAAGCTGTGGCGCGGGTGCACTGGTCGTAAGCGCCCGCGTGCGCGCTTCTTTTTCGTCTTTGGTCCAAGCCTGGCCCACCGTCGTCATATCGAGCCGGCCGACACTCGAGCCCCACATCCTTTCCCACTCCTCCACCTGAGCCTCTGTCAGCTTCAGCGCTTTGTCTGTGATCTGCACACCTTCGAGCGGCTTCGGCGTCACGAGGACACTCACGACTTCCGCGACGTGGTTCGGCCTGCTCTTTCGCATCGTGAAGAACGGCGGCGCGTCGTCCTGATCGGGAACCTCAACCAGTTTGCCGATGGCGACTTCGTTGTCACCGCCTGCCGTACGCGTCGTGGGAAAGATCAAATAAGGATCGCCAAGCGTGCCGTCCGCATACTGCTCGCGATTGATCACGTAGAGAAAACCTGCGCGCACTGCCTCGACAGCGATGCGCAGTTTATCTCCCTGCACGAGTTTCGTCGTCGCGGAGATTCGCTCGGGCAGCCACTGCGTCGTGGACTTATCGTCATGAACAATCAATCGCTCGCCTGAATCGGTTCGATTAGCCGGGCGGAGACGCCAAATGGTTACACCGACGACTGTGTCGGGGGCCACATTGTCGACGGGTACATTTGGCGTCGCTACGCGATAGGCTCCGCTCCGGCGCCGCCGGCTGGCTGTACTTTTCTTAGCTGCCGGGGTGAGGAAAGCTGTGTCCCAAAGTTTGCGCGTCATCTCATCCGGCGTTTGGGCCGTGGACATGAATGAGGAAGCTAATCCCAAAGAGATTAGTATTAGGAAGATTGCTTTAAATCTCATCGCCACTCTCCTTGCATAACGAACGGCGCCCAGTAGTAAGGCGACTGCCATTGCGGTGTGCGCAGCATTTCGATCTGCGCGGCGCGCAAAGCAGCGGCGGGCGTTTTGTTACTGCGCAACATCCCGGTG
>DASUPR010000172.1:0-3932 GCA_036281015.1 Pyrinomonadaceae bacterium | reverse complement strand
CCTCCTGGTAATTTGCAGTTCTGAAATTCCGGGCAAAGCGTCCGGCAGTTTACTACGGGCGCGTGCTGTTCGTTAAGATCCAGCCGGTTGGATCTATTGAATCACTTTGAGTTGTGCTCCCAGGGTTGAAGCAACCCTGGGCTGTCATTAGCGAACGCCTTGGGCGTATTGCGTGGATCTTTTTTCAAGCTGACGCGGATGCACTGTTTCATTGCTTCGCTTTCGGTTCAGCGTAAAAGACTTTGTTGACGATCTTCCACTCGTCGCCAACCTTCAACAGCGACATGTAGTCAGTATAAGTAACAGTTGGGTATTCGAGAATGATTTTTCCGACACCGGCATTGCCGGTGATTTCCACGCTCTCGATTCGTCGCTTGCGCTGCGCTTCGTCTGCCGCGGGCTTACCGTTGAAACGCGAAGCAAATTCTTCGGACGTCATGTTCATCATCTTTCCGTCGCGAAAAGCCATCACCTTCGCTTCGGTGTGAAATGCTTTGCGCATGAAGTCGCCGTTACCGGTTGCGTGGCCCTCGATGTAGGCCTCGAGCGGCACACGCGCCGCGGCAGCCTCTGACGATGCGACTGACGCAGAGTAAATCGGGATGCTCAACAATCCGACGCCGGTAACGACTGCAAATAGCACGACTAATTTCTTCATAACCGCCTCCATTGCTCTGACTGTTTTGGGCCGAGAGTTTACTAGAGAAACGGTAATGAGTACGACTGAAAGTGCTATTTGTTCAGTGTCTCTCCGAGGTATTTGACTGCCTGCTCCAGAATTTCGTCGCGGCCTTCAATCGTTCCGCGGATCGTCGGCGCGACCTTGATCGTCGGTTGTATTCCGACTCGTTGTAACTGCCGCCCGTCGGCGTGACGCACGTCGTGTCCGCTGAAACTGACCTGCAGATTTCCGGGAAGAACCATGAAAGTGATGTCGCCGTTTGCGCCGGCCGTCGGCGTGCCGATGAACGTGACGTCGGTTACCGACTCGAAGAACAGGCAAGTATGTTCCGACTGGCTGATCGCGTCGTCGTTGATCAGCACGACGACCTTGCCGTGATACACATCGCCTTTACGTTCCGGGATTCTTTGCGCAAACGAATAACTTGCCTCGGCGTATTCCGAATCGCTCAGGTTCCTGGCTTCTAAAAGTGGGCGCGAGAACTGTGCAGCGACAACGTTTTTCTTTTCGGTCAAACGCGGCGCGATGGACCATGCGGTGCCGTTCGGATAACCGCGCATGTCGAAAATCACGGCCGGCGTGTTTTTGATCGTGTCGAACATTTTGTCGACGTCGCCGGCAGGCAGGCGAGCAAGATCGACATAACCGAAACCGCTCGGCAACACCTGGATGATCGGCGTCGTGCGTTGCAACACCGCTGCCAACTTGGGGTCCATGATCGACTGCGATCGCGGCAAGGCAACTTCGCGGATTTGATTGTCGGCGCCCTGCACGCGCAAGTTCACCACGGTGTCTTTCTGTCCAAGCAACAAACGAAAGTGGACCAGTCTCATCAACCACTGCGGTGTTGAAGACGCGATGTATCGCGCAAGATGTTCGCGTCGCTTTTCGACCGGTTCGCCGTCAATCGTCAGGATTACATCGCCGACTTTGATCGGCAGCTTGTCGTCCAGAACTTTCGTGACTACTGACTTGTCTTCTAAATAGCCGACGAAGATCGCGGGCTGAAAGCGGCCCATTTTGTCCTGCGACGCGTTTGCATTGCGAGTGCCGCCGTGCGAGTCGCGAATTTCAGTAACCATCTCGCGAACGGTCATCTGATAATCAACCACGTCTTTGTTCGACTCGAATTTCGGGATGTAACGTGGCAGCACGTTTTCCCAGGGTTCGTCGATGTGTTTCTTGTAAGGAAAGAAGTAGTTGATGACGTTCCAAAACCGAAACAGCGCGAGCAGGCGGTATTCGACCGTTGGAAATTCCATCTCGGCGTAAGGTTTGTCTTTCTGGCCGAGTTGCGATGTAAACGGCGGAACGGTGCGATTCGGTCGCTTATTGGCGGTGTTCTCCGTAACGGCGCGCAGCGCTGTTTTGAAAGCCGCGTTATCGGTGTTGCCGGCGACGACGGTGTCAGGTTGCAGATCGACTGAGCCGTCGGGATTGATCAGTTCAGAAGTTCGAATGCGGACCGTGATGTTCTCAGGCAGTTTGATCTTGAACGAACCGCCGCCTGAGTCCGGTGCGCGTTCGCCGTCCTGAATGACGAAAGCGCGAACGGCGTGTTGTAAACCGCTGAGCGTTTCGGCGAATGACGGCGAGTGTTCGTTGATGAGGACCGCGATCGGCGGCGTCTTTGTTTTCGCTTGGCCTTGAATGACCTCGGGCGCAGAGGTAAGAAGCGATGACGAGTAGAAGCTTGCTCCACTGCCGGTCTGAGTGGCGTAACCGTTGTGCATCCGGTAACGCGCCGAGCCCAGCACGACGCGCGTGTCGAGAATTGCAGTTAGTGCCTGCCGCAGGAAAACACCGAAGTAATACAGATCGAGTTCCGCCAACTCCGCCTGGCTGCGCGCATCGATCACGATGCCGGTCGCGTTTGGTAGCGCTTGGTTGATGCTGGTAACAAAGCCGCTCAGTGTGCTGTTGTCTTTGCCAACTGCCGCGGCGATCTTTGCGGCGTTGATAATGACTATTCCGTTTTCGGTGCGAACCGGCTTTTCGTCAGCGGCGGCTGTTTGAGCTTGGGGATAAACTTTTTTCTCGGCTTCACTTTCAGCACGCTCAATTTCGGCGCGTGTGCTCTTGTCGTTCAGCACCGTCAACATCTGGTTTACCGCCGCCTGATACTCCTCAGCGCTTCTGGCGCTATTCACTCTCGGAAGTGTTTCAATCAGAGCCTTGTCCCAGTCGATCTCGCGGTAAGCGAGATAAGGATGAAAGAACTTCACTGCTCCCCAAACCTTCGCCAAACCTGCCAGCCTTGCGATCCGCGTCTCTTCCCCCGAAGGCGCGGGCTTTGCGGCCGGCTGAGATGTTTGGGTTTGTGCCTGTGAGGCTTGAAAAAGGACCAGGCAAGAGAGGAAAAGCGCCAGAAGTCTTTGAGTTTTCATCTACGCACCTCGGTTTGAAAGCGGTTGTGAGTAACGGCGCAGGCGTCCGGCGCCACTTACCTAATTGATAAGTGGCATAATCTCTGGCCGTATTACCATCGACAGTATGACCGTGCTGACTGCCTGGCTCAAAACATTTGCGCACCGCGTGCTCACGCCACGCAAGCACATGCAGTCGACCTTTGCGCCGTTTTACGCCGAGAACCGCTGGGGCGATGCGGAATCCGTCTCCGGCCCGGGTTCCAACCTCGAACGCACGGCCAAACTCCGCAGTGAGTTGCCGCTTCTGCTCGAGGAACTCGGCGCGCGAACACTGCTCGACGCTCCATGCGGCGACTTCAACTGGATGAAGAACACCGCGCTCAACCTCGAACAATACACCGGCGCGGACATCGTTCCTGAGCTCATCGCGCGCAATCAAAGCCTCTACGGTAACGAGCGGACGCGTTTCGTCTTTCTCGACATAACGCGCGACAAGCTTCCGCGCGCCGACGTCATTCTTTGCCGCGACTGCCTCATTCACTTCTCGAACAAGCACGTTGCCGCCGCCATCAGGAACTTCAAACGCAGCGGTTCGACGTATCTGCTCACCAACACTTATCCGCGCTGGAGCCGCAATGAGAACATTCGCACGGGAGACTTTCGCTACATCAACCTGCTGGCGTCTCCCTTCAATCTTCCACCACCAATTCGACAGATAGAAGAAAAAATCCCGGAGGAACGTGAACGGTTCTTCGGCAAGACGCTCGCGCTTTGGAAGCTTGCAGATCTGTGAGTTAGAGCTTTCGCACGAGCTTACGAAAGAGTGTGCCGGCGATCGGAAGGTTGATCAGGCGTTGACGTAAGCGGAAGGTTTGCGAGTT
>DASUPR010000171.1:0-14646 GCA_036281015.1 Pyrinomonadaceae bacterium | reverse complement strand
GTCTTTCGGCGTGTTCAAGGCGTTGACCGATCAGGCGGAAAGTGTAATCATGAAGCCGGTCATCCTCAGCCATCCCCCGTTTGAAATCCCCGACCTGTATTCGGAGGAGCCTCGAGTTTTCGTAGGCAATTGCCGAATTTGCCCGTTGCCCCGCAGCAGAATATAGAGCTGACTCACCAAACAAGGATCCTTCTGGAAGAATGTCGATTACGGCTTCGCGACCGCTATCAATTTCAATACGACACAGTTTTATTCGACCATGAATAATCGCATAAAGACAATCAGCCGGTTCACCGGCACGGTAAACGAAACGACGGCGGCGGAAATCCAAGACAACTGAACTCCGGGCCATATCCATTACGAGGTCTTCGGCTAACGATGAACCAAATTCCAGGCGACGGATTATTTCAGCGCGATCTTCAGTCGTTAAATCTCTGGCGCGCTTGTGTTCCTGCAGGGCGTTCATCTGCATGTCCTTCGGTGCGTCGAGTAAAGAATTCTAAATTGATCGCCTTTGGCAGCGTGATTGCGTTTACTCAAAGTGGTCCTGTGCGGGTTAGTTTCTACGCTTGTAAGGAAACCCGCGCGACCCCCGGGCTTGTGTACTCTCTCGACTTTGACTCTATTGACGATGCTTGGGCGAGTACCGGCGCGAAACGGTTACCGAGTTGCGGCACTGTAGCATGAAGCTCATAGCCGCGCAAGAGCAATAAACGGCCCAACTTTCTCGTTTTATGGAGTCAAAAGCAAACATTCTCATCGTTGACGATAATCCCGATAAACTCAGCCTGCTTGAAGCCGCCCTCTGTCTTGCTGGTTACCGCGTAACCACGGCCACGGACGGCGATGAGGCTCTTTCCTCGATCGAATCGTACCAGCCCGATCTGGTGATTACGGACGTGATGATGCCGCGGATGAACGGCTACGAACTGGCCCAACGAATACGGGCCAACCCGATCACACGGTTCATCCCAGTAATCATGCAAACCGCCGCGAGCAAACGTGCGGAAGACTTGCGCCGGGCGTCGGAAGTCGGGGCTCTTGGTTACATCACGGACCCGACGGACCTCGATCTGCTGCTGGCTCGCACGCGTACACTGCTCGAATTCAAGGCATACCTGGATGTATGCGAAGAAGCCGCTTTTACCGATCACCTGACCGGATTGGCAAACCGGCGCCGGTTCGAACGGCAGCTCGAGCGCGAGGTTGGGCGCACCATGCGCTACGGCCATCCGTTCAGCTTGTTGATGATCGACATCGACAACTTCAAGAACCTGAACGACAGCTTCGGCCATGACGCGGGCGACGACGCGATTCGCCGCATCGGCAGAGTACTGCGCGAGGGCACGCGCGGCATCGATCTCGCAGCGCGTATCGGTGGTGAAGAGTTTGGCGTGTTGCTGGTCGAAACCAATCAGCAGGGCGCGGTCGAAGTCGCCGAACGTTTGCGGTTGGCAATCAAGGCGCTGGAGCTCACGTCGGGCTGGCAAATCACGGCGAGTTTCGGGGTTGCGGAATGTCCGATAGACGCGCAAACTGCTCCTGACATCCTAAAGGCAGCGGATGTCGCCTTGTATGAAGCTAAACGGTCTGGGCGCGACCGAGTGGTGGGAACGCCCGGCATGCGGTCGAACTCGGTAGCGGCCGGTGACGTACAACGCGAGGTACAAGGCGATGGCAATTTAGGGCTGGCTTCGAGAGGATAGGCATGGCTGATTACAAGGAAAAGTTGGACGAATGGCAGCAGGCGGCGCGGCGCAAGGCTCGCGAGCTGGACGAGAAGTTTGCCATTACCGATATCGTTGGCGAGAGTGCGCGCGCGGCAGGTGAAGCGGCGCGGCGTGGCGCGGAAACGATGGCAAACGGCGCGGAACGTTTGCGCGCGGAAGCCGAGCGTATTGCTGACGATGAAGATATGAACGACACTGCGCGGCGTGCGGCGAGCGGCGTAAAGAAGGCCGGGAAAGTCGCGCGCGACGTGGCGAGCGATGCGGGTAAGAAGGCCGGTGAAGTTTTTGGCGAAGCGAAGACCTATTACGATCGCGCCTCGCAGGTTTATGACACTGGCGCCCGTCTGACGCGTGCTTCGACTGCGGCGACAGCGGGAGTGCTCAAAGCGCGTGATTGGATCAAGGAGAATCCTGGCAAGGCGGCTGTTGTTTCAGTTTCCCTGGTGTTGGGGATCCGGGCCGGCGCGGCGTTTCCTGGTTTGGACGCGGTGTTGTTGGGCGCGCACCCCCATTGGCTGACGCACTCCGCGCTGCCGGTTTATGGTTTGCGCAAAGCGAGTGAAAAGTTTGACGGCTATCTGAAGAAGCGCGAGGACCTGATCGCGCGTGGCGAAGTTGACGAAGCGGAACGCGAGCGAATCGAGTTTGAGCGCAAGATCGCGAAGTACGTCGGCGCGCCACTGCTCGGCGCATTCAGTTGTGCCGCCGGCGCGGCGATGTGGGCGCAAATCTTCCAACCTGGTCCAATCGTCGGCGCCCCGATCAGTTGGTTGTTGGGCGGCAACCCCTTCCTGGACGGCATCTGGCTCTTCGCAAACGGGGTAATCTGCTTCCACCAGGGCTACAAATTCTTCATGATCGCCCTCGCCAACCAGGACGAAGTCAACCGCGTGGTGCGGGAGATCAAAGGCCTGTTACCCGCGGCAGTCCAAGCCGAACCATCTGTGGCCTAAGTAATCGTGATCGGGAACGGCCAGAAGCAGAGGATGAAGACCACGAGGGTTAGGAGCGCGATCAGGATGCGCTTGGCGCCCAGGGGTTCCATGACGGCGGGGGCGGGGTGCGGGACGCGCAGCATGATGGCCAAGAGCAACGTGTAGAGGAAGCCGCTCGGACTGTTGTGCCAGTAGAAGCCGAGAATCGCCAGCGCCGCGGTCGAGATGAAAGCGACTTGAGCAATCCGTCGATGCGCGCGTGGTCCAAAGAGCGCAAACGTTCCGTGTCCGCCGTCGAGCTGGCCCACCGGCATCAGATTCAAACTCGTCACCAGTAAACCAATCCACGCGGCCATGTAGTACGGGTTCGGCAGCGCGTTCGGATCGAGTGGCACACCCAGTAGCTTCGCTATCAAACGAAACAGCAACGGATCGTTAAAGTAGATCGCCTCCGCAGGCGGTGGAACCGGTGGTCCCATCGTCAAGACGCCCAGCACCGACAACGGCACCGCAACGACAAACCCCGCCAGCGGACCAGCAAGCCCGATATCAAACAGCGCCCGGCGCGAAGGTATCGGCGAACGAATCTTTATAAACGCACCAAACGTTCCCGCTAGAAAGATCGGCGGCGCCGGAATGAAAAACGGCAACGTCGCGTTCACTTTGTAATAACGACACGCGAGGTAATGCCCCATCTCGTGCGAGAACAGAATCGCCAGCAACGACGCGGAAAACGTCGCGCCCTGCGCGAATACGCGTGGCTCGACCAAACCCAACCTGATCACGTCGACGATCGTGTGCGCGTAACCAAGCGGAATGTAGAGCAAGTAATCGAGCAGACTCGACAGCGGCGGATCGTACGCAGGCAGCTGAGGCGCCGCGACCAGCAACATCCCAGCCAGCGTCGTGGTCACAATCGTGAGCAGAAAGAGCACGCCGTGCACACGCCACTCGCGCGCGGAGATCGACAACCAGCCCGAACTCCTCGGCAATTCAAACCCCCGCGGCACTGCTTGAAACGACTCAGCCATAAACGCGCTCTTTAGAAGCTAAAAGGCCAGAGTCTGGATGCTCTCGCTTCCATCTCTAGCCTTAACAAATCCCCCTGATCCAGATACAACACTAAAAATCGTCGTCGTCGCCTGCGTCGTCATCGATCACGGTGTCACCACCGTCGTGGGCCTGAAGCTCCTTGCCGGGTTTGAAGCGAATCGTCTTGCCCGACGGAATCGCCACCTCTTCGCCGGTACGCGGGTTTCTGCCGACACCACGCTTGCGTGGTTTCACTACAAAAACGCCAAAACCTCGCAGCTCGATGCGCTCGCCCCTGGTCAGCGCCTCCTTCATCGAATGAAAGAGCGCCTCAACGGCTTGTTCGGCCTTCATCTTCGGCACGCCCGTTTTGTCGGCCACGCGATTGATAATGTCGAGCTTGATCACGTCTGAAGCCTCTTTTCTGATCCGGCGCTTCTCCAGGACTTGGGCCGGATGTCTGGGCTGCAAATCGCAGGCGAGGATGATAGAGAGCGCAAGTAAACCCTGTCAAGGAAACCTTTTCCCGGAGGATTAGGCGAAAATACTAGTTTGACAAGCATCAAAGCGAAAGCTACTTTTTGCATGGCATATGTTCGGAATTAGCAAACGCCGTCCGCCGCCGTTTGGCGGCGTGCACGTCGACGACGACAAAGACATCCAGGTACAGAAGCCGGAACAGGCGCAGCGCAACGACCTGTGGTCGGAAGCGCGCCTGCTGTTGCGCGACCTGATATTCGCGCTCATGATCGCGGCGCTGGTGGTCGTCTTTGTCGTGCAGCCGGTGAAAGTGGAAGGCACTTCGATGCTGCCTCGCCTGCACGACGGCGAACGCATCTTCGTCAACAAGCTGATCTACTACGAGGAGTTTAGCTGGGCGCCAAAAGTCGATCGCGGCGACATCGTCGTTTTCTGGTATCCGGAAGATCCTTCAAAGAGTTACATCAAACGTGTGATCGGTTTACCGGGCGACACGATCGAGGTACACGAAGGCGTGGTGCGCGTTAATGGACGCGACGTCGAGGAGCGCTATCTCGATCCGCGTCTGAACGTTTCGCATCGCAGTTCCGCGCCGATTTACGTAAAGCCAAATTACTACTTCGTGATGGGCGACAATCGCGACAATTCGAGCGATTCCCGTTTTTGGGGATTAGTGCCCAAGAAGTACATTTACGGCAAAGCGCTCTTTCGCTACTGGCCGCTGACGTCCGCGAGCGTGATTCACCACGAGGATCTCGCACCCACTGGACCGCCGGCGCCGGCGCCGAGTTACACACGAGAGCTTCAGGCCCCAACGCCGGGCGAGGAAATCCCGCAACGGCCCTGAACATCGACTTACTATGACTGACTGGCTGCGTCTGCTGCTCATGATCTTTTACGCCCCCTTGCGCGGGATGCGTGAAGTCCGCGACCACTCGCTCGCGCCAGTCGCGTTCCTCGCTTTTATCGTCCAGGCAGCCTACAGCTATCTCACGGATAAGTTTTCTGGTGTTGGTTACGGCGGCCGGATCTTTTCCGAGCTGTTCAACGCGGCCCTCGTCATCGTGCTGGTGGCCGTGGTGCTCGTGCCGATACTCACACTGGTGGCGAATGCGTTCGAGCGGCGCGGCAGTTTCCGAGTGGTGATCACACAGGAGTACGCGCCGGTTGCGGCGACGATGTTCTACGTGTTGACCGTCGCAAACGTAATTTCGATTCTGATTGCTGTCGTAGCTCACTATTCAGGCCTGCAGGATCAACAGGTCGCGGCGATGATTCAGAACTCCGAGCAATCCCGCGCGGTGCTGCAACGGATGTTCGGCAACACGGCCGAAGTTGAGCAAGCAGCTGACCAACTCAAGAATCCCGCGCTTGTCGCGCAGAACTTGTTTGTAATGCCCAAGCTCCTGTTGTTTTCGATCGGTACCGTGTTCGGAGTGAGAGACGTTTTTCGCACGTCGTTCCTGCGCGCTTTTGGAATCTCGGTTATCTCGGCAGTGGCAGCGATGTTCGTCGCTCCGACCGCCGTGTGGCTCTTCTCCGGCGTGCTCGGTTCGCCATTCCTGATATTCCTGCTCTTCATGTTGCTGCGCGGCTACTTCAGCGACATCATGGGCACGCACCGCGCGAAGGCAGCATTCAAACAGAACCTCGAATCGGCCACGCTGAATCCGGCAGACGCTTCAGCCCATTACAATCTCGGCTTGATTCATCAGAACCGCGGTGAGCTCGATCAGGCGCGCGAACGTTTCGAACGCGCACTTCAGATCGACGACGGCGAGATCGACGCGAGTTATCAGTTGGGCCGTATCGCGCGGCAGCAGAAACGTTACGCCGATGCGATTCAGAATTTCGAGCACGTCGTGACGCGCGATCCCGCGCACTCGCAGCACGAGATCTGGCGCGAAGTCGCAGCGACTTACATCGCGGCGGGCCAATACGAAGATGCGCGAAACGCGTTGGAACAGTTTCTCGAACATCGTCCGTCTGATCCCGAAGGACTTTATCTAATGGGCCGCGCTCACGCCGGTCTCGGTCACAAACGCGAAGCGACCAACCTCATGCAAGCCTGTATCGAGGCCGTGAAAACCGCTCCGGCGTACAAGTATCGCGCAAGCAAACGTTGGCTTAACGAAGCACAGCAATTCATCAAAGGCAGTCAGTAAACTCACATGTCTAGCAAGATTCCAGCCCTCTTAGCGCTCGAAGATGGACGTACGTTTCGCGGCACCTCGTGGGGAGCCGAAGGCGAAGCGTGCGGCGAAATGGTTTTCAACACGTCGATGACTGGTTACCAGGAAGTGTTGACCGATCCGTCCTACGCCGGACAGATCGTCTGCATGACGTATCCGCTCATCGGGAATTACGGCGTCAACGAAGAGGACGCTGAGTCGTCGCGCCCGTGGGTCGAGGGTTTTGTCGTGCGTGAAGCGAGCCGGATCACTTCCAACTGGCGCGCCGAAGAGAGTCTCGCTTCGTATTTGAAACGCTGGAACATCGTCGCGATCGAAGGCATCGACACGCGAGCGCTCGTGCGCCACATTCGCGACAAGGGCGCGATGCGCGCGTGTCTTTCCACCGTCGATCTCGACGAAGCGAGTGTGGTTGAGAAAGCACGGCAGTCGCCGCCGATGGAGAATCGCGAGCTGGCGAGCGTCGTCACGACAAAAGAACCTTACGAGTTTCCCGCAAAAGGCGAAGAGCGCTTTCACGTGGTTTGTTACGACTTCGGCGTGAAACGGAATTCATTGCGCGAGCTTGCGGCACTCGGAGTTCGCACCACGGTCGTGCCGGCTTCGACGCCTGCCGCCGACGTGTTGGCAATGAAGCCCGATGGAATTTTTCTGTCGAATGGACCAGGCGATCCCGCGTCGATGAATAAAGAGGTCGAGGAGATTCGCGCACTGTTGAACGCGCAGGTGCCGATGTTTGGGATCTGTTTCGGACACCAGTTGCTCGGCCGCGCCTTTGGCGGCTCGACTTTCAAGCTCGTGTTCGGACATCGCGGCGGTAATCAGCCAGTGAAGGAAGTTTCGGGAAAAGGCGTCGAGATCACTTCACACAACCACGGATTTGCGGTGAAGGCGGAAAGCTTGCCGCCGGAGGTCGAGATCACGCACATCAATCTCAACGATCAGTGCGTCGAAGGAATGCGCCATCGCACGCTGCCGGTTATTTCAGTGCAGTATCACCCCGAAGCCGCGCCCGGGCCACACGATGCGGAACATCACTTTCAGCGGTTTGTTGATTTGATGGAAAAGCGAAACGCCGGCAAAGCCGTGAGCGCGTAAGCCCCGCTACTCTTCAACCGGCATTTTCAGTTCACCAGTCGTGAGATCGGGTCTGTGGCGGACCATCTGTTCGGGTGTGGTCTCGTGATGTAGCTCGTGTTCGTGCACCGCGGGAGCCGCTTCGATGACCGGAACTTCCGGAGCCACGGGCGGCGCTTCGAGCAGATCCGCGAACCCTTCGTTTCCGTGATGCTCGAGCCAGTGACGATAACTGACCGTTAGGATAGCGACCACCGGGATCGCTAAAAACACTCCCGTCACGCCAGCCAGTTTTTCTCCGGCCAGAATCGCAACTATGACCGCCAGTGGATGCAGGTGAATGCCTTGTCCGATCAGTCGTGGGTAGACGGCATAGTCGTGGACAATTCGCAGGACGCCGAGAAACAGCAACACGAGAAATGCATTGAACGGACCCGCATGCAACATCGCGAGGATGGCCGCCATGATCGCGATCAGCAGTGGTCCAACAAGAGGAACAAATTCGAATATACCGGCCAGTACACCCATCACCAGTCCACCCGGCAGGCCCAGCAGTGTAAAACCGATCGAACAGATGAGGCCTATCAGGAGACATGCCGTGAGTTGCGCGCGAATGTAGGCTGCGAGCGTAGAGTTGATGTCCTGGAAAAACTCGTCGCCGCGCCAGCGCCAACGTCCGCGAGGCAACATCAGCAATGCCGAACGACGAAAACCCTCCGCGTCTTTAAGCAGGAAGAAAGCAAGTATGGGAATGAGGATCAGCCACGGCAGGTAAAACACCATGTAAGTGACCGTCGTGGTGACAAACTGCCCGACCGTAGTTCCGATTGAATCCAGCGCATCCGGCACTCGCTTATTCACCGCATCAACCAACTGCTGCGGTATGCGACCTGAACGTGAGTAGTCGCTGACGGACTGAATCCTGTCGCCTACTGATTTCCAGTAGTCCTTAGCCTGGGCGGAAAACTCGGGATACTGGTTAGCGAGTCCAGGCAAAACGGCATAGATCGTGATACTCACTACTCCGAGAATCACGATGTAAGCCAGGGTGATCGCCAGCACCTTGGGTACGGCTATTGTGCGCGCGCCGATGGTTCTCGGCCGCCGAATAAACTCCACCAGCGGTGAGACGAGGTACGCAAAGAAGATCGAGAGCACCAGCAGCAGAATAATGCCGGTTAGCTTGTAAGTCAGGAATAGCGCGGCAAGTACGAAGAAGATGATAAAAATGACCCGCAGGATTACGCGGGTCGGCGGACCGTATGCTTCGACTGCTGCTTTCGCCGCGACTGCCGCGGCTTCTTTGGTCGTCTGTTTCGTTTCGTTGCTCACCGTGAATCGCTAGCGCTCAGTTAATGACGCGCGTGCAGCCGTCCAATAAACTCTCCTACCGCCCTCTGATCTTGATTTGACAACCCACGAAACTCAACCCCAAAAGTATCGGCCGTTGCATGATGAACTACTTCGCCCGTCAGCGACAATGCATCCTCGCCGTCGAGCAGCAACAACCCAAGCTGATCTCCCACTTTTACGTTCGGACACGCCGGCAGGTTCGTCACTCGCAAACCGCCGAGGCTGATGTCCTGCGGCTCGCCGAGGCCGATCGACTCTTTCGCGCTCTCGTCCTCGATCGCAAGTGTCAGCCGCGCTGCGACATAGTAACGCGGATAACGCCGCCGTTCGTGAGAATTTCCGTTTCCGTTGTTGGAATACGAGGTTTTCATCTGTTGTCTCCCCAATGACTTTCAGTGAGTGATGTCGTCGTCCTCTTCTGATTCCGATCCTTCTTCGCCCTCCGCGGCCGGTGGGGGCGTAACGCGGGGAGCAGCCGGCGCCCAAACAAGACCTTTCCATTCGTCAGTTTCGCCAAGCAACTGCAACGCGGCGAGTGGATGACCGGGATGTCTTTCAATTCGTAATACTTCGGCGATGACCTGAAGCTTCTCTCCCGATTCACCCGAAACTTCCAGCCTGACGGTACTCCCGACCTGAGGCAGGTGCCGCGGCAGGTGGACCAGCGTTCCTTCCGGACCGACGTTTTCCGTCATGCCTTCGGCGACCACGTGCGTGCCGCTCGGCTCGTCCCACTCGGCCTTGATTTCCAGGCTGGCGAGATAACGTGGTCCTGAGCGGTTCTCGGATTCGAATTCTCTGGGCATGTCTATTCCTCCTCCGTTCTGAGCTTCTCGAGCACGGAAAAGTCTTCGAGGGTGGTTACATCGCCTGCGACCGTGCCGCTGGTCGCAATCTCGCGTAACAAGCGCCGCATGATTTTGCCGGATCGGGTTTTTGGCAGTGCGTCAGTGAAACGAATCTCGTCGGGACGGGCAAGCGCGCCGATCTCCTTCACCACATGGGCGAGGAGCTCCTGGTTCAACTCGTCCGACGGATTCTGCGAACCTTCCAACGTCACAAAAGCCACGATTCCGGATCCCTTCAAGTCATCGGGCCGAGCCACTACCGCTGCTTCAGCCACCGCATTGTGAGAAACCAGGGCACTTTCGATTTCCGCTGTTCCTAATCTATGTCCGCTTACATTAATTACATCGTCGATACGCCCCATGATCCAGAAATATCCGTCCGGATCACGTCTGGCGCCATCTCCGGCAAAGTAAATTCGGTCAATTTGAGACCAATACTGCTGCCGGTAACGCTCGTCGTCGCCCCAGATCGTCCGCAACATCGATGGCCAGGGACGTTTGATCACGAGGTACCCGCCCTGGTTCGGACCGACTGAGTCGCCGTCGCGGGTCATGATGTCGGCGTCGATGCCGGGAAATGGTTTGGTTCCGGAGCCGGGTTTGGTGGGCGTCGCGCCGGGAATCGGCGTGATCATGATGGCGCCGGTTTCGGTCTGCCACCACGTATCGACGATCGGACAGCGCTCCTTGCCGATGGTTTTGTGGTACCACATCCACGCCTCGGGATTGATCGGTTCGCCGACCGTGCCGAGCAGGCGCAGGCTCGAAAGATCGTGTTTCAAGGGCCACTGATCGCCCCATTTTACGAATGCACGAATGGCGGTCGGAGCGGTGTAGAAGATGTTCACCCGGTGCTTTTCGATCATCGTCCAGAAGCGATCGGGTTCGGGGAAGTTCGGTGCGCCTTCGTACATCAGCACGGTCGCGCCGTTTGAAAGCGGACCGTAGACGACGTAACTGTGACCGGTGACCCAACCGATGTCGGCAGTACACCAGTAAAGATCCTCGTCTTTGAGATCGAAGACCCACTTGGTCGTGAGATGTGCTTGCAGCAGGTAGCCCGCGGTCGTGTGCAGAATGCCTTTGGGTTTACCCGTCGTGCCGGACGTGTAGAGGATGTAGAGCGGATGTTCGCTGTCCAGCTCTTCCGCCGGGCAATCGGTCTCGACCGTTTCCATCAGCTCGTGCCACCAGAAGTCGCGTCCTTCCTGCATCTCTTGCGGCGTGCCGGTGCGTTTGACGACGATGCACGCTGTGACTGACGGCGTTTCTTTCAACGCTTCGTCGACCGCGGTTTTGAGTTTGACCTCGTTGCCACGACGCCAACCACCGTCTGCTGTCACGACCGCCTTGCACTCCGCATCGTTGATGCGATCGACCAACGCCGAACTCGAGAAGCCGCCAAAAACAACCGAGTGAGTCGCGCCGATGCGTGCGCACGCGAGCATCGAGATCGCGAGCTCCGGAATTAACGGCATGTACAACGCCACGCGATCGCCGCGTTGAATGCCGGCGTGTTTGAGCACGTTCGCAAACTTGCAAACCTCGGTGTGGAGTTGTTGATAGGTGTAGGTGCGTGTTTCGCCGGGTTCGCCTTCCCAGATCAGCGCGGCTTTGTTGCGCCGCCACGTGGCCAGGTGACGGTCGAGACAATTGTAAGAGATGTTGAGCTTGCCGCCGCCGAACCATTCTGCGTGCGGTGGATCCCATTTGAGCACTGTGTCCCACTTCTTGAACCAGTGAAGCTCCTCGGCCATGCGTGCCCAGAAAGCTTCCGGGTCGGCGTGCGCTTCGGCGCGCAGGCTCTCGATCTCGGCTTCGGACTTGATGTGCGCTTTCGCGGAAAACTCAGGCGACGGCGGGAAGACCCGTTCTTCCTGAAGCACGGATTCGATGTTTCTCGTAACAGTCGACACAGCACCTCACTTACTTTGTTGCTTTGGGTTTTTACCTTGCGTAGCCTGCCTGTGTACCACAGAATGCTCGACGCCACAACCGGAACACCACTGAAAATGAAGCTTTACGTCGGCACGAGCGGGTACAGCTACAAGGAATGGAAGGGACGCTTTTATCCGCCGGACATTGCGGCGGGTGAGATGCTTTCTTATTACGCGGCGCGCTTGCCGGCGGTCGAGTTGAACAACACGTACTATCGACTGCCGCAACCGAGCACGGTGGAAAACTGGCGCGCGCAGGTGCCCGAGAATTTTAAGTTCACGGTGAAGGCGCCGCAATCAATCACACTCTACAGAAGATTGAAAGAAGTCGGTCCGCAGACGAAGCAACTGCTGGACACAGTCTCGGTGCTCGAAGATCGTCTCGGCGCACTCTTCTTTCGTCTGCCCGAAGACATGAAAAAAGATCTCGAGCGTTTGGAGAGCTTTCTCAAGAAGCTACCAGCAGACACACCTGCGGCTTTTGATTTTCGCCATCCAACGTGGTTTGACGACGAGGTCCGCGACGTGTTGCGCCGCTACAACCGTGCGTTAGTGATTTCAGACACTGACGAAACCCCAGTTACCCACATCGACAAGACTGCGGACTGGGGTTACGTGCGCTTGCGCCGCGCACGTTATTCAGAAGCGGAACTCACCGCGTGGTCCAAACGTATCAAGGCCCAAAACTGGAACAAGACTTTCGTATTTTTTAAACACGAAGACGAAGGAACAGGACCAAAACTGGCCGCGCAGTTCATCAAACTGAATAACAAGCCGCGCTGAATCGCTGCTTAGAAGTTTCCCGAACAAGCCTCGTGACCGCAGTCGCAATCAATCTCGATCGTCTGCCCCGAGCCTTCACAGGATGCACTGCAATACTTGCCCCCGGGTTGCGCCGGACAGCTGCAGGCAGGGTTTTTACACTTGTTGTTATCGTCGGCCATCATGATCCTCCAGATGAATTTTTAAGGAGGACCTAGATTACTACTGTTTTTCCGGTGCTTCAAATTCGATCGCGCCGTGCGCCTTCAGTAACCTCACGACAGTTTTATGATCGTCTTCGATCGCGTGCATCAATGCCGATTTACCTTCCTTGTCGCGTGCATTGACGTTGGCGCCCGCGAGAATCAACGCGCGCACGTTGTGTACGAGACCGGCGTTCGCGGCGGCGATTAACGCCGACTCGCCGTCGTTATTGGTCTCATTCACTTTCGCACCCGCGTCGAGAAGAACCTTCAGCGCTTCGACGTTGTTTTCCTGCGCGGCACTGATCAGCGCCGTGTCGCCGTCGTTGTCGCGGAGATTGATCTTCGCGCCGTTGTTGATCAAGTCCCAGACGACCTCGGTGTCTGTGTCTTCGCCGATCATCATCAAGGGTGTTTTACCGTTGCGGTCTCTCGCGTTTACATCCGCTTTGGCCCACAGGAGCACCTGCACGATGTCGCGATTACCATTCAACACGGCACGTTCGAGCGCTGAGGAGTTAGTTGCCTGATCGCGTTTGTTTACATCGGATCGGCTTAACAGGATCGTCTGCACCGCTTCCAGATCGTCTTCCATGGCTGCTTTCACGAGTGGATCGCCAGGCAGCACGACGACCACGGCACCACCCATGCTGACGAACCTCTCAGTACCACCCTCAACCGTCACTTCCGCCTGGATCGGAGCAATGCTCAGCGTTTGATCGATGCGGTTGTTGTCGCCTGCTCGAACCACCAGATTCGGAACGTCGCTCCCGTCAAAACCTCTGGCACTAACTGTGAGCCGGTAGGCGCCTGGGGTGACGCCTTCAATTCGATATTGGCCGTCGCCGCCCGTGTACGAATAGAACGACTCGCTGGTCTCAGAGTTTGTCAGTATCACTGACGCTCCAGTGACTACGGCGCCATTTGGATCGAAAACAAAGCCAAACAATCTCGCGCCGCTGCCGGGCGTGGAAACCGGATTGACTACGCTTGCTGCGAAGGACGTTGCTTTAGCCAGCCCGGTCTGTTTCAGGTTCGCACTCGCGCCGACTGCGCTGGTGATGCTGAGAGTTGCCGAGAACGCGCTAGCTGCGATGACTGATGTTCGCCGGCCGATCTTGTAGAGGATGGGCGCGGGAGTTTTTTGCGGAGTTGGTTGCCGGTAATTAACGCAAAGGCGGCCGTTGGATCGCTCGACGAGCCGTTTGATCTGTTTCTGACTGGCGTGGTCGATGTTATGGACCGTTAGCTGGCAATGCTCGCAGAAACGCACGCGATCGTTTCCGATCATTGAGTCCCAATCCACCCTACACGGCGAAGTAATATGAAGCTGCGGGGCAGCATCCCTGGCAGACATAGGCTGACTCCTTTCAGGTTCGATGATTGGAGAGCCTGGGGAGAGGCGCTCTAAAACACTTCAGTTTTGACGCTACTTATCCGAGTTGGTTCCGCAAAAATTACAGACTGAGAGGGCGGCAAGAACTTGCGTGTTTCTTACCTCGTGCCAACGCCAAACTTTTCTTTTTGCTCGTGAGCCCAGGGAGGTGCTCACATGATCGGCCGTGAGATGCAGTGGTTAGCGTGAAGGGTTGTTGTGTGTCTGCAAAAAAATGTAGACCGCTAATATAGGTCCGATAGGTCCTATATTGCTTTCGCGATCTCGGCAGCGACGCGCGCGTTGTTTTCGAGTAGTGCGATATTTGCGCGCAGTGTCATGCCTTTGCTGCGCTGGGCCATTTCACTCAACAAGAAGGGAGTCAGCTCTCGGCCGCCGATGTTGTTGCGTTCAGCGTGGGCCAACGCGTCGTCAAGGACAGTTTTTAATTGCTCCGCAGGAACTTCGAATTCTTTCGGCACCGGCACGCACACCAGCAACGCCGACGAGATCTTCAGGTGCTGCTGTGCGTGAAAGATTTCTGCTATGTCGTGAGCCGAGTCTGCGCGCACGTCTACCGGCAGGCCGCTGGTTCGTGAATAGAACGCGGGCATCTCGTCGGTTTGAAAACCAACGACGGTCACGCCGTATGTTTCGAGCCATTCGCGAGTCGCCGGCAAGTCGAGGACGATCTTTCCGCCCGAACACACGACGATCATCGG
>DASUPR010000170.1:0-9525 GCA_036281015.1 Pyrinomonadaceae bacterium | reverse complement strand
GTACGGCTTTGGACGCGCGGCGGAGTTGCTGCAAGCGCGCGCGAAGACGAGCCGCACCTGGGGCGACTGTTACGGTTACGTGCTGGTAGCGACCGGGCGTGCCGAAGTGATGTTCGATCCGGTGATGAACCTTTGGGACTGCGCGCCGCTGTTGCCGATCATGGAAGAAGCCGGCGGCACGTTTACCGACTGGCGCGGCGAGCGCACCGTCAACGGCGGCAACTCGATCGCGACCAATGGACTGTTGTTTGACGAAGTAATGACTGTCGTTAAAAACACAAATGCAAATAATCCCGGCTATTGATCTGAAGAATGGACGCTGCGTGCGGTTGACGCAGGGGCGCAAGGCTGACGTGACGGTTTACGACGAGAATCCCGTCGACGTGGCGAAGAGTTTTGCGGCTGCGGGTGCGGAGATGATTCACGTTGTCGATCTCGACGGCGCGTTTCAGGGCGGCGAGTCGCGCAACCGCGCGGTGCTGGCGAAGATCGTGGAGGCGGTCGATGTGCCGATCGAGTTTGGCGGCGGCATCAGGTCGCGCGAAGAAGTGCAGCACCTGTGCGATCTCGGCGTCGGTCGTGTTGTTTTAGGAACGGTCGCTGCCGAATCGCCCGCGCATCTGCATGAATTCGTGACCCGGTTCGGGTCGAAGATCTGCGTCGGCATCGACGCCCGCGACGGCCACGTGATGACGCGCGGTTGGGAGACGGCGACGCACGTCATGGCCGTCGAACTCGCGCGCGTGGTCGCCGGCTGCGGCGTTGAACGCATCGTCTACACGGACATCGCTCGCGACGGCATGCTGACTGGTCCAAACCTCGAACAGACCCTCGCGGTCGCGCGTGCGGCGAACGTGCACGTGACGGCTTCGGGCGGCGTTTCCAGTCTCGACGACATTCAGCGGTTGCGCGATTCGGGCGAGCCGTTGCTCGACAGTGTTATTGTTGGCAAGGCTTTGTACGAAGGAAAATTCAAACTGGAAGAGGCGTTGCAGATCGCAAACTCACCATGAGCGAAAAAATCTTTGCAGATGGAATTTTGAACGGCCGCGTCGCGTTCGTTACTGGCGGCGGGACCGGGATCACCGGCGGTGTGGCGCGCGCTTTTGCCGAAGCGGGCGCGAGTGTGGCGTTGGTGAGCCGGAAAATGGAGCATCTCGAACCCGCGGCGCAGTTGATCAATGAGAACGGCGGCAAGGCGATCGCGGTCGCGGCGGATGTTCGTCAACCGGCTGAGGTCGAGGCTGCGATAGCGAAGACGATTGAAGAGTTTGGCAAGATCGATATTGTCGTGAACGGCGCGGCCGGGAATTTTCTGTGCAAGGCGGAAGAGTTGTCGCCAAACGGGTTTGGCACGGTTGTAGACATCGATTTGAAAGGAACGTTCAACGTTTCTCGCGCGGCGTTTGCGCAGCTCAAAGAACATCGCGGGCAGATTCTGAACATCAGTGCGACCTTGCATTACCTCGGCACGCCGATGCAGCTTCACGTTTCTGCGGCGAAGGCTGGTGTCGATGCGTTGACGCGCAATCTTGCGGTTGAGTGGGGCCGCTACGGCATTCGCGTGAACGCGATCGCGCCTGGTCCAATTGAGGACACGGAGGGAATGCAGAGGCTCGTGCCCGAGCCGATCAGAGAGCGATTGAAGAAGAACGTTCCGTTAGGACGGTTCGGCAAAATCGCCGATATTGAGAAGGCGGCGCTGTTCATTTGTTCTGACGCGGGTAGTTTTATAAATGGCGAGGTGTTGGTGGTTGATGGCGGCCACTGGCTTTCGACGAACCGCCCACTTTAAATAGAATGCTCGATCTTCAACCCTCATCATTCGAAGCTTTTGAACGTGAAGCACGGCAAGGCAATGTCGTTCCGGTCGTGAGATCTGTGCTTGCCGATCTGCACACACCGGTTGGCGCGTTTATGCGCATCGCGGGTAAATCACGTTATTCGTTTTTGCTGGAGTCTGTCGAAGGCGGCGAACGCATCGCGCGATATTCATTCCTCGGCGCTGAGCCGGAGATGGTCGTTCGTGGACAGGGATTTCAGACCTTTGTCGAGCGCAACGGCAAGACCGAGTCGTATCCCATCGTCGCGACCGAATGGGTGCGCGACTACTTTCGCCAACGCTCACTCGCGCGCCGCCCGGGACTCGTGCCATTCGCCGGCGGCGCTGTTGGCTATGTCGGCTACGATGCGGCGCAATGGTTTGAACCCGCTCTACGAGACGATCAAACACAGCCGCTCACTGGTCCAACCGACGCACTCTGGATGTTCTATCGCACCATCGTCGCTTTCGATCGCGTCAAGCAACGGCTCGAGATTGTGTCGATCGTTTTGACCGAAGAAGCACAGGGAAGTCACGAACGTTTGCGACAGCTTTACGACGACGCGGTTGCGCGAACGCTCGAAGTCGAAAAGGAAATCTTCGAAGCCGATTCGCCGCCGGTGCGGCCGCCGATACGCAGCGACGGGTCGAAAAACCTTTCGTTGCAGTCGAACTGGACCAGGCGCGCTTTCGAAGAAGGCGTTCGCCGAGTGAAGGATTACATCGCCGCGGGTGATTGTTACCAGGTCGTGCTGTCGCAGCGGTTCTCGGCGAAGTTCACAGGCGAACCGTTGCAGATCTATCGCGCACTCCGCGCGATCAATCCGTCGCCGTACATGTTCTTTCTGCGCGCCGGCGACGAGACGGTGATTGGCGCGTCGCCTGAGATGCTCGTGCGTTGTCACGGCCAGCGGCTCGACTATCGACCGATCGCGGGCACGCGCAAACGCGGCGCGACCGAGACTGAAGACTGGATGCTGAGCGAGGACCTGAAGACTGACGAGAAAGAAGTCGCGGAACACATGATGCTCGTCGATCTTGGCCGCAACGATCTCGGGCGCGTTTCGGATTACGGTTCGGTGAAGGTCGAGAACCTGATGATGGTCGAGCGCTACTCGCACGTGCAGCACCTGGAGACGAGTCTGCGATCGCGGTTGCGTGATGGTCTCGACTGCTTCGATGCGTTGGCGTCTTGTTTTCCGGCGGGAACGGTGACGGGTGCGCCGAAGATCCGCGCGATGGAGATCATTCGCGAACTCGAACCCGACCGGCGTGGCATCTACGCTGGTTCTGTTTTGTACCTCGACTACGCCGGCAATCTCGATTCGTGCATCGCGATCCGCACGATCGTTTTACGCGATGGGGAAGCGATGGTCCAGGCAGGCGCGGGTATCGTGGCCGATTCGGTTCCCGAACATGAGTTTGCAGAGACTGTGAACAAAGCACGCGCGATGTTTCGCGCGATTGAAATGGCGGAGAGAGGGTTGTAAGAGCGTGGCATTTATAAAGTACGTCATTGGCTTTTCTTTTATCTGGTTTTTATTCCTGTCCCAGGAACCGCCTAAAAAAGCGAACTCCCGCACTACTGCGGTTGAAGCAGCCGCCGACCCGTTCGACGGCGCTTCGCTCGAGACACTCGGGAACCAGTGCGTGACGCTCGAAACCGAAGCCGGCGCGATCGAGATCGCAATGATGCCGGAGGTCGCGCCACATGCAGTGCGAAACTTTCTCAACTTGTCGGCGACCGGCTCACTCGACACGACTATCTTCAGCCGCGTCGTGACAGGCTTTGTGATCCAGGGCGGAGATCTTCAAACGAGCGCAAAATGGGGCGCTGAACTAGCCAAACGCATGTCGCGCCGGTTGCCGGACGAACCCGGTCTCGTCAAACACGTTCGCGGCATCGTGTCGATGGCGCGCACGAACGAACCAAACAGCGCGACCACGCATTTCTTCATTCTCGTTCGTGAAGCGCCGCATCTCGACAGCAAGTTTGCTGCGTTTGGCACGGTGACAAAAGGAATGGAAGTGGTCGACGCGATCAACCAGGCGCCGGTGCAAGCTGAAAAACCGGAGCAGCCCGTGAAGATCAATCGGGCGACTGTAGCCACATGCAAAAAGTAACGTTGCCATTCGTGGTCATCATTTGTGTTCTGGCGTTGAGCGGTTGCTTGAACGCGGACAGGCAGTCGCAGCCCCGGCCGGAAGCGGCGCAGCAGTTACTCAAGTTGCGTGGTTACGAGTTCAACGAAAAAAGTTTCTTTGCGGCGGCACAGGCGCGCGACATGATGGCCATCAACGCCTTCTTCGACGCGGGCATCAATCCGAACGCGCAGGACGGCGATGGCCGCACGGTTTTGATCTCGGCGGCAGCGCGTGGCGATGTTCAGGTAGTGAATGCACTGTTGTCGCGCGGCGTCGATCCAAACGTAAAAGACAAGCGCGGCTACACCGCCATGAGTCATGCGATGGAAGCGATGTACGAAGATGTTGTCGATGCGCTGCTGAGTCGTCCCGACCTGGACCCGAATTCGCGCGGGTTGAACGGTCGACCGGCCCTGATGGCTTACGTGTGGCGTGATAATAAGGATCGAGTTGAGAAGCTGCTGGAGCACGGCGCGGACGTGAATGCGCTCGATGCCGACGGTGACACGGCTTTGCACGGCGCCGGGCAAACAGGCAACGTCGAGATCGTTCGCATGTTGCTCGACAAAGGCGCGAATCCGAACGTGCAAAACAAGGTGGGCGGCACGGCGTTGATGTGGGCGGCAGTGTACGGCAACGTAGATGCGGCGCGATTGTTGTTGAGCCGCGGCGCCGATCCATCGCTCAAGGACAACGACGGTGTTACCGCGGCTGAGTGGGCCGTGCGCAACAAGCGCGAGGGTGTAGTGCAGCTTTTGAAAGGCAAGCGCTGATGCTGCTCGTCATCGACAACTACGATTCGTTTACTTACAACCTCGTGCAGTACCTCGGCGAGTTGGGTGAGCATGTGGAAGTGCGTCGAAACGATCGCGTCACGGTGCAGGAGATCGAGTCTGAGTTGCGTCCCGAGCGGATCGTGATCTCGCCTGGACCAGGCACGCCGGATACGGCGGGCGTCACGTTGGAAGTGATCGGGCGCTTTGCGGGAAAGGTGCCGTTGCTGGGTGTTTGTCTCGGGCATCAGGCGATCGGGCAGGCGTTTGGCGGGCGGGTGATTCGAGCGCCGGAGTTGATGCATGGCAAGGCGTCGGAAGTGATTCACGACGGCAAGACGATCTTTGAAGGATTGACGGATCGTTTTCAGGCGGGACGGTATCACTCGTTGATCGTTGAGAAAGAGTCGCTGCCTTCGGCACTCGAGATCTCGGCGCACACGGCTGATGACGTGATCATGGGATTGCGTCATCGCGAACTGAAGGTTGAGGGCGTGCAGTTTCATCCCGAGTCGATCCTCACGTCGGAAGGTAAACAACTACTCGCAAATTTTCTGAAGCTTTAAATGGGCCAACACGGATTGTGTGAATTTATAGCGCGTCTCGTTCGCCGCGAAGATCTGGGTCGCGACGAGGCTGGACAACTGCTCGAGTCGTTGCTGGATGCTGACGCGACAGACGCGCAGATCGCCGCGGCGCTGGTGGCGCTGGCTGCGAAAGGCGAGACGGTCGAAGAGTTGACCGGCATGGCGATGGGACTGCGGTCGCGCGCCGTTCGCGTCAATTCGTGTCATTCGTGTTTTATAGACACGGCGGGCACGGGCTCGAGTCGCGCGAAAACTTTCAACATCTCGACTGCGGCGGCTTTTGTGATCGCGGGAGCGGGTTTGCCCGTTGCGAAACACGGCAATCGCGCGGCGAGCAGCAAGTCAGGCAGCGCCGATCTGCTCACCGCGTTGGGTGTGAATGTTTCGGCGATCCCGTCGGTGTCTGAAAGCGCGCTCAACGAGATCGGGATCTGTTTTATGTTTGCGCCGCTCTATCACGGCGCGACCGCGCGTGTGGCGGGCATTCGACGACAGCTTGGGATTCATACGACGTTCAATCTGCTTGGTCCACTGAGCAATCCGGCGGGCGCGCCGCGGCAGATCATCGGCGTGTGGCGCAAGGATCTCGCTGAGCGTTTGGCGCGCGTGTTGGCGGCGCTCGGAACGGAACACGCGTGGGTGGTCCATGGTGAAGACGGTTTGGATGAGATAACGCTCGCCGGCAAGACGTACGTTGCAGAAGCGCGCGGCGGTGAAGTGCGAACGTTTGAGATCGCGCCGGAGGATTTCGGTTTCGATGCGAACGCGCTCGATCACCTACGCGGGGGCGACACTGACGCGAACGCTGCGATCGTTCGCGCGGTGCTCGAACGGAAGCGTCACGACGAGGCACGAACACTCGTGATCATGACCGCGGCTGCGGCGCTGAAGCTCGGAGGCGTGGCGGACGATCTGCGTGATGGCGCGCGGCGAGCGGCTGAAGCGATCGACAGCGGCGCGGCGTTGGGGAAATTGGAACGTTTGATTCAAGTGACGAACTAAAGTGCGATGAATGTGTTGTCGGAAATCATCGGCAAGAAGCGCGAGCGAGTGGAAGAGGCGAAGCGCGTGGTTCCACTTGAAAGCCTGCGTGGTGAGGCGTTCGCGAAGCGTGAACACGCGCCGTCCCACGCGTTGCGTCGTGCTCTGCAGGCTGATGGGATCAACATCATTGCCGAGTTCAAACGGCGTTCGCCTTCGAAGGGCGTGATTCGCGCCGAGGCTGATCTTTCTCAAATCGTGCGCAGTTACCAGGCGGGCGGCGCAGCGGCGATCTCAGTTTTAACGGAGCACGATTACTTCGACGGATCCTTAGCTGATCTCGAAGCTGTGAAGACCTGTGTTGAACTGCCGGTGCTGCGCAAGGATTTTGTCTTTGATCCCTACCAGGTGTTTGAGGCGGCGGCCGCGGGCGCCGACGCTGTTTTGCTAATCGTGGCGGTGTTGAACGACCGTGAGCTTGAGGACTTGCGTGGGTTAACAGAGGAACTGGGGATGGACGCGCTCGTCGAGGTGCATAATTCAGAAGAAATGGATCGTGCCGCTCGCTGCGGTGCAAAGTTGGTTGGCATTAATAATCGAGACCTCCGCACTTTTCAAGTGTCGCTTGAGACGTCAGTACAGCTTGCACCGCTGGCGCCGCGCGATGCGCTATTGGTGAGTGAAAGTGGGTTGCATGAGGCGGCGGAATTGCAGCGCTTAAGAGAACACGGATTTCATGGATTTTTGATCGGCGAGACGTTGATGCGCGCGCGTTGTCCGGAGGCCGCGCTGCGAGAATTAAGAAATGACGTTAGTTAAGATCTGCGGCATTACTAACCTTGCTGACGCGCGTGCGGCTGTCGACGCGGGCGCTGATGCGCTCGGCTTTAATTTCTACCGGCCGAGCCCGCGCTACATTTCCCCGCCCGACGCACGAAAGATAATCGATCAGCTTCCGCATTCTGTTCTCAAGGTGGGCGTGTTCGTCAACGAAGGGCTTCATTCGTTGATGCACATAACCGTTGAAGCTGGATTATCCGCGGTCCAACTTCACGGCGATGAGTCGCCCGAGTATTGCCACGAGCTCGCAGGCACGTACGTTATCAAGGCGTTCGGCGCCGGAGATAATCTGCATGTCGAAGCTTACAACGTCGATGCGATCATGCTCGACACGAAAGACGACCTGCTGCACGGCGGCACGGGCCGTACGTTTGACTGGTCGATCGCTCAACGCACCAACCAATCGGTGCCGAAACTTTTCCTGGCGGGAGGCTTGTCGCCCGAGAACGTCGCCGAAGCAATCGCGACCGTGCGTCCCTACGCGGTTGACGCGTGCAGTTCGCTCGAAGAACGTCTTGGTAAGAAGAATCACGATCGCGTTAATGCGTTTGTGAAGGCGGTTCGCAGCGTTGCGCCTTGACGCTGCCCTACAGTAGCGGAGTATGCTAGGCCTTGCCCCAAAGTCTAAAACTTTCTGAGACTCCTCCCGAAACAACTTTATTCGATTTGGTGGCCTCTACTGGTCTGACTATGAGTGCGCGGGCTGAAAAAAGAAATAGTGCGAAATCGAGCGACCGCGCACGCGGCCGCGTGCTGCTGATTGCAGACGACGACCAGGCGCAGTTTGTTGAAGCCGTGACTGCGCGCGGAATGAGCGTTGTCGGTGTTTCGAACGGTGCGGCGGCGCTGGTCTCGTTGCAACGATCGCGCCCGCATCTCGTTGTTGCCAATCCTTCCGCGCGCGGGTTGCGAATCAAGGAACTGGCAAAGATGCTGGCGCAATCAGACGACGGAATTCCGCTGGTGCTCGCGGGATCGCAGCAGGCAACGCTCGACATTCGTCAGGCCGCATTGCGCGAAGGCGCTTTCGACTACTTCGAATTGCCGCTCGAGTTTGAACTGCTGCTCGAACGAACTCAGCAACTCGTCGCATTGCGGCAGAAGATTGATCAACTGCGATCGGATGCGGATCTGGATTCGTTGACTGGTCTCGCGAATCGGCGGCGTTTTCGCGTGGCGTTGAAGCAGGAGGTCGAGCGTTGGCGACGCTATCGCATGCCGTGCGCGCTGTTGATGCTGGATATCGATCACCTCAAGCTCATCAACGATCAGTTTGGACATCCGGCCGGCGACGCGGTCATTCGGCAGATTGCGCAGACGCTGAAAGAAGTTTCGCGCGACAACGATACGGCTGCGCGACTCGGCGGTGAGGAGTTTGCGCTGTTGCTGGCTGGCATTGATTTGCAAAAGGCGGCTGTTGCCGCGGAACGTTTGCGAACTGTGCTGAGCGGCAGGCGTGTTGATGGAGTGGGTACGGTGACGGTAAGCATCGGCGTCGCGAGTTGTCCGGAAAATGCGACTTCGGAACGGACGCTTTATTCCGCGAGTGACAGCGCGCTTTACGTTTCGAAAAACTCGGGCCGGGATCGCGTGTCGGTCGCTCCGCCGCTTCAGGAAAAATTGCCGGGCGTGTAGAAATGCAACCTGATCAATTGGGCCATTGGGGTAAGTACGGCGGACGCTTCGTTCCGGAAACACTGATGGCGCCGCTCGAAGAACTGACTGACGCATACCTGTCGAGCCGCGACGACGAGTCCTTTCAATCAGAACTTCAGGACCTACTGGCTAACTATGCGGGGCGGCCGACGCCCTTGTTTCACGCGGCGCGTTTAAGTGAACACTGCGGCGGCGCGAAGATTTATCTCAAGCGCGAAGACCTGCTGCACACCGGCGCGCACAAGATCAACAACACAATAGGCCAGGTGCTGCTCGCGCGGCGCATGAACAAACGGCGCATCGTTGCGGAGACGGGTGCGGGTCAGCACGGTGTTGCGACGGCGACCGTTTGCGCGTTGTTTGGTTTGGATTGCGTGGTCTACATGGGCGCGGAAGACATGCGACGGCAGGCGTTGAATGTGTTTCGCATGCAGTTGCTGGGCGCGGAGGTTCGTGAAGTGAATGCGGGGTCGCGCACGTTGAAGGACGCGATCAACGAAGCGCTGCGCGATTGGGTCACGAACGTGGCAGACACTTATTACTTGCTTGGCAGTGCGCTTGGACCACATCCGTATCCGCTGATGGTGCGTGACTTCCAAAGCGTGATTGGACGCGAGGCGCGGGCGCAAGTTCTCGAGCAGGAGGGCCGTTTGCCGGATGTGCTCGTGGCGTGTGTTGGCGGTGGCTCGAATTCGATCGGTCTGTTTTATCCGTTCCTGAA
>DASUPR010000169.1:0-2390 GCA_036281015.1 Pyrinomonadaceae bacterium | reverse complement strand
GCGATCCGCGGGATCGGCCGATTTGGCGTTGAGATCCTGTTGCGCCATTAGAGACGCGGGTAGCAGTAGTAACAGAAGAAAAAGCTTGGCAAATTGCATTGTGGCTTAACTTACGTGCGCCAGATCGAAACGATTGGGGCTGAAAGCAGCGAGCAGCGGCGAAATGCGGCCGGCTACGACAGCTTCGGCAATCAACTGTCCGGTGACGGGCGCGAGTAGGATTCCGTTCCGGTAATGTCCCGTTGCATAAAAGAGCCCGTCAATTTCACCACAAGGCCCCAGCACAGGCAAACCGTCAGCGGCGCGCGGGCGCAGACCGGACCAGGTGTCGACGATTGGGAGGTTCGAAATTTGGGGCGAGATTTCGTGGGCGTTACCGAGAATGTGGCTGATGCCGCCGGCAGTGACTTGTTTTGTGAAACCGGCGTTTTCGCTGGTAGAACCGGCGAGTAAACGGCCGTCGTGGCGTGGGACGAGATAGCCGCGAGGGCTGTAAATGATGTGTCTTGTGAGCTGGGGTTTCGCGTCGAAACAGATCATCTGGCCGCGCACGGGTTCGATCTTTGGCGTGCGTGCGTTTTCGATCGTGCTCGACCAGGTGCCGGCAGCAACAACGACCTTCTGACAACTTACAAAGCCGCGCGACGTTGGAACGCCTTGTATCCGACCCCTTTCGATCGAGATCGACTCGACGTTTGTCTCAGTCGAGATATTCACGTTGAGTTTATTGACGCTGTTGACGAGCGCGTTCAGCAGCCGGCGGTTCTCGACCTGAATATCACGCGGAAAACGCAGCGCTCCCTGAACACCTTCACCAATGCACGGCTCCACCTTGCGCGCTTCCTTCCCGGTCATCGCCTCCACAACCAATCCCGCTTTTGTTTGCCACTCGCAACGCGTCTCGATCTCTTTTAAATCCCTTTCACTGAGCGCCACATACAGCGTCCCCGTCGAATCCAGTTCAACGTCAACACCCGTCTCTTCGCGCAGCGCTGCCGCAAAGTCCTCATAAAGATCTCGACTTCTCGACGCGAGTTCAAAAAACTCGTCGCGCGCATTTGCTTCCGCCTGCGGTGCGAGAATCCCACCCGCCGCAAACGACGCTTCCGCCGCCAACAACGCACGTTCAATTAGCCACACATCGCGCATGCCACGCCGTGCAAGCGCACGCGCGATGGTGAGTCCGATGACGCCGCCACCAATGATTACAACCTCTGCAGTTCGGTATTTGTCAGTCACTGTCCAAAGCCTTATTCTTGTTCGAACATGCATGCTATCACACTGATTCCTGGCGACGGCATCGGCCCCGAAGTCGCTTCCAACGTAGTCCGCATCATCGAAGCTTCCGGCGTTGAAATCCACTGGGAAACGCATTACGCGGGCGCGCAGGCGCTCGAAAAATTCGGCAGTACGCTGCCGCAGGAGCTGCTCGATTCGATCATTCGCAACAAGGTCGCTTTGAAGGGACCGATCACCACGCCCGTCGGTAAAGGCTTCACTTCAGTCAACGTCGGCTTGCGCAAGACGCTCGATTTGTACGCGAACCTGCGGCCGGTGCGTGCGTTGCCGAACGTTCCGTGCCGTTATCCGGAACTCGACCTCGTAGTGGTGCGTGAGAATACCGAGAGTTTATACGCAGGGCTTGAGCACGAGGTCGTGCCGGGTGTTGTTGAAAGTTTAAAGATCATCACCGAGAAAGCATCGACGCGCATCGCGCGCTTCGCTTTCGAATACGCTCGGCGCGAAGGACGCAAGAAGGTGACGGCGATGCACAAGGCCAACATCATGAAGATGTCTGACGGTCTCTTCCTCAACTGCTTTCGCCGTGTGGCTGAGGAATATCCGGACATTGAAGCCGACGACAAGATCGTCGACAACGCGTGCATGCAGCTCGTGATGCGGCCCGAACAGTTTGACGTGATGTTGCTCGAGAATCTTTACGGCGACATCGTTTCGGATCTCTGTGCCGGCCTGGTCGGCGGGCTCGGACTGGTGCCCGGCGCAAACATCGGCGAGAAAGGCGCGGTCTTCGAAGCCGTACACGGCTCAGCGCCCGACATCGCAGGGCAGGGAATCGCAAATCCAACTGCACTCTTACAATCGGGAATCCTGATGCTGCGTTACATCGGCGAGCGCGACGCCGCCACGCGCGTCGAGAACGCGATGCTCGCGGTCTTCGCGGAGGGCAAAGTCCGGACCCGCGACATCGGCGGCACCGCGCGCACCGCCGAGTTTGCCGACGCGATCATCCAAAAAATGAACTCGTAACTCTATGAGAGCTCACGTCATCACCACGGCCGTCATCTTCGCCCTGATCACCATCTCCCACCTCGTGCGAATGACGGTCGAGCCTCGAGTTCTAACGGAGCCCATCTACTTACTCCTCACTC
>DASUPR010000168.1:0-7967 GCA_036281015.1 Pyrinomonadaceae bacterium | reverse complement strand
CGAAACTCCCGGCAGAAAGCCCGGCACGTCTTCAAAAGTCACAAGCGGAATGTTGAAACAGTCGCAGAACCGCACGAACCGCGCGCCTTTAACAGACGCCGAGATATCCAGCACGCCCGCGAGGTATGCAGGCTGATTGGCAACAACGCCGACCGCACGCCCGCCCAGCCGCGCAAACCCGACGCAGATATTCGGCGCAAACAGCTCCTGCACTTCGAAAAAGTAACCATCGTCAACGACTGCATTGATGACTTCACGAATGTCGTACGGCTGGTTCGACGCTTCCGGAACGATGTCGTTCAGCTTCGGCTCGGTGCGATCGATGGGATCGCTCGGCATAATCGCCGGCGGATCTTCCATGTTGTTTGACGGAACAAACGACAACAACTCCCGCACGATTCTTAAAGCATGCGCGTCAGAATCCGCCGCGAAATGCGCGACGCCCGATACCGTGTTGTGCGTCAACGCTCCGCCGAGTGCTTCCTTCGTGACTTCTTCGTGCGTGACAGTCTTGATCACGTCCGGCCCGGTGATGAACATGTAGGACGTGTCCTTCACCATCACGTTGAAATCAGTAATCGCTGGACTGTAAACAGCACCACCCGCACATGGTCCCATGATGCAACTGATCTGCGGCACGACTCCGCTGGCGAGTGTGTTGCGCAGAAAGATATCCGCATAACCGCCGAGACTGACGACACCCTCCTGAATGCGCGCGCCACCCGAATCGTTCAAGCCGACGATCGGCGCGCCGACCTTCATCGCCAGGTCCATCACTTTGCAGATCTTCTCCGCGTGCGTGTCGGAAAGGGAACCGCCAAACACGGTGAAGTCCTGCGCGAACACAAAAACGTTTCGGCCATCGATCAAACCGTGACCCGTAATCACGCCGTCGCCGGGATAGATCTGCTTGTCGAGCCCGAAGTCGCGCGAACGGTGCACGACGAGCTTGTCAAACTCTTCAAACGATCCTTCGTCGAGCAGGAATTCGATCCGCTCGCGGGCCGTCATCTTTCCGGCCGCGTGCTGTTTCTCGACGCGCGCGCCACCGCCGCCTTGCTCCGCCTGCGCGCTGCGCTCGCGCAGTGTCTCGAGTCGTGATTTGGATGGTTTCGGTTGTTGTTTACTCATTAAAGGGAAACGATCTCGTTTCAACCAGACTAACTAACTCTTCCAGCGACTGTAGGGCCTTTTCCTTCAGCTCGGTTGGATAAAAAGAGTTTTCGAAATCTTCGAGGTCGAGAATCTTGTAGGAGTAGTCTGACTCGACCAGGACATCAATATCAAGATCAACGTAAGTGAGAATTGAACCGTCTAAAGCCGGGGGCCTGGTTACGTTACAATAAAATCGGTCGTTAAAGCGAAAGACGTTGTACCAGCGATCGAGCCAGTAGTATTCCTTGCTGACAGTTCCCAACGCGATTGTTCCGAGGAGATCGTGTTGGATCTCCTCGTCAAAAACCGCGTCCAGAATAATTAGTGGACCAACCTGTTCGACGACCTGCGCGGCCCAGCGCCGGCGTTCACGGCCGTCGTACTTCAACACGCGAACGACAATAGCATTTTCGGACTTGGGCGTCTGATTACTTTCTGCCACTCTTCGCCCAGTCAGCCAGGAATTGGGCCTGTCCCTTCTCAGTCAAGGGATGATTGAACAACTGCTCGACAACCTTGAACGGCATCGTCGCGATGTCGCTGCCCATTCGCGCAGCTTCAATCACGTGAATCGGGTGGCGCAAACTCGCCGCCAGCACTTCCGTCTTCCACGTGTAGTTCTGATAGATCTCGATAATGCTTTGCAGCAGGTTAAGCCCGTTCTCGCCGATGTCGTCGAGACGGCCGAGGAATGGACTGATAAAGGAAGCGCCCGCCTTCGCCGCAAGGATCGCCTGCGCCGGCGAAAAGCACAAGGTGACGTTGACCTTAATGTTTTCGTCCGCGAGATGACGGGTAGCTCTCAAGCCGTCGCGCGTGAGCGGGCACTTGATGACCACGTTGGGAGCAATCTTCGAATACTCCAAACCCTCGCGAATCATTCCGTCAGTGTCCTGGCTCGTGACTTCCGCCGACACCGGGCCTTTCACGATCTCGCAGATCGCCGCGACGTGCTGTTTGAAATCGACGCCGCCTTCTTTGGCCACCAGCGACGGGTTCGTGGTGACTCCGTCGCAGAGTCCCATCTCCATGCCCTGGCGTATCTCGTTGAGGTTCGCCGTATCAAGAAAGAATTTCATTACGTAACTCCTGATTAAGATCCATTAACAACCTGGTTCCGCAGAACCCCAATTCCCGCGACTTCCACCTCTACCACGTCGCCGTCCTTCATCTTCGAAACGCCGGCGGGCGTTCCGGTGGCAATCAGATCGCCGGGATACAACGTCATGATCTCAGAGATGTACTTAATAAGAAAGGCTACAGGAAACGCCATGTCGGCGGTGTTGCCTTGCTGTTTTATTTCGCTGTTAAGACGGGTCGTGACGGTCAGGTTAGAAGGATCGAGATCCGTCTCAATCCAGGGACCGACCGGGCAGAACGTGTCGAACGATTTGCCACGCGTGAATTGCACGTCTTTACGTTGCAGATCGCGCGCGGTGACGTCGTTCACGCATGTGTAGCCAAACACGTAATCGAGCGGATTATCATCTGCCGACAGGTTTCGCGTAACGCGTCCAATCACCACGCCTAACTCACCCTCGTGTTCGACCTGCTGCGATGCGTGCGGGAGTTCAATCTGATCTCCGGACGCGATCACGGCCGAGGGCGCTTTTAAAAACAACAGCGGCTCGTCAGGCATTTTGTTACCGAGCTCGGCGGCGTGCTCGCGATAGTTTCTACCAACGCAGACGACTTTAGAGGGCTCAACCGGAGCTAATAGTTTTACGTCGTCGAGTGGCAGACTCGTGACGGTTTCAACCATCGCCGAGCGTTCGAATTTGAAGTCTGCAGGGAGAGGGAAGACGGCGGATCCAATCACGGATGCGTACCGCGGGCCGTTCAAACTCCGATGGGCAATGCGAGCGAGTCTCATAAAGGTCTAAATCTCATAACCCTTAGTTAAACTAAGGCACTGTCTCTGACGCAACTTCCGAAGGCTGACTCACGTTACCGGCATTATCGACCGCGACAATGTAGTAGTGATAGGTCTTGCCTGACTCGACCTTCTCATCGCGGAAGTTTGTGCGCGTCAGCAAATCCTGGTTTAGCTTGGTCCAACTCTGCTTTGGCAGATTCGGATCGGTCGAGCGATATATGTTGTAACCGGCAACGTCCGTCTCTTTATTCGCCGCGAAGAAGATCGCGAGACGCCCGAAAGACGGATCGGGCGCGATGCTTGGGCGTTCGGGCGGCGCAGGCGGAAACTTGTCGAGCGGCTGGGCCGGAACTGCGTTTGAATTAAGACTCTCAACCTGTGCGCCGCCAGTGCCGAGTGAGACTGAGCGCACGAGATAACGATATTCGTTACCAAACCTGAATGTTCGATCGGCGTAAGTCGTGCCGGAGATGAGCGTGGAATTGATCGGCGTTTGGCTTAGTTCATCCTGCGATTCGTCCAGGCGATAGACGTTGTAGCCGAGCAAGTTTACAGGTGTAGAGCCGTCGATGTTTGCTGCCGGCGGTGTCCACGTGAGCGTGATCGCGTCTTCGGCGACGGTGACTGGTGAAGCCAACGTCGGCGGCTGTGCGATGCGTGCAGCGGGTTCGATCACGAGGAAGTTTGAAAACGCCGCGCGTTGGCCTGAAGCGTTCACGTAACGAAGCGCGTAGCGCAGACGCGTCGGTTGTCCCGCGAGCTCGAGCGCGTCGCGATAGGTCAGCGTGTCGCCCGCGGTTTGGATCTGTTCGAACGTAACCGAGCCGACGAGCGTGGCGCGCGCGGCAAATTCTTCTTCAGTAAGTCCCAACGGCGCTCCGGGTCTTTCCGCGAGACGATAGACGTCGATGCGGCGGATGCTTTGCACGCTCGAATCAGGCGCATTGCGTTGCGGCGCGGGCCAGTTGAGGATTACTTCATTGCCTTGTTGCGCACCCGAAAGCAGTTCGGTGCGCTGTTGCACGCGCTCGACCGGCGGCAAGGGAGGCCGCCGTTTGCCGCAACCGACTGCGGCAAAGCAGACGACAACCACTAAAAGAGTTAGAAAGTTCTTAGGTGAGATCACAGAACAGGCACACAGACTCACAAGATGTAACGGCTGAGATCCTGGTCCTTCACAGTATTAGAGAGCATGTTTTCCACGTAATGTGCATCGATCCGCTGGCTCTTTGGCTCCAAATCCGGTCCTTCAAAACTGATGTCTTCGAGCAGCTTTTCCATGATGGTCTGAAGCCGCCGCGCGCCGATGTCTTCCGTTTGCTGATTGACCTGCGCCGCGAAGTTCGCAATCGAATCGATCGCGTCAGACGTAAACTCGATCGACACGCCTTCAGTTTCCATCATCGCCTGGTACTGCTTGATCAGTGCGTTGCGCGGCTCGGTCAGAATGCGTTTGAAGTCTTCAATCGTCAACGACTCCAGCTCGACACGAATCGGAAAGCGTCCCTGTAACTCCGGAATCAAATCCGAAGGTTTCGAAACGTGAAACGCACCCGCGGCGACGAAGAGAATGTGATCCGTGCGCACCATGCCGTAACGCGTGTTCACAGTCGTGCCTTCAACAATCGGGAGTATGTCGCGCTGCACGCCTTCGCGCGAGACGTCAGGGCCATGTCCTGATTCACGTCCCGCAATCTTGTCGATCTCGTCGAGGAAGATGATGCCCGAATTCTCGACACGCTCGATCGCGGCGCGCGCGACCTGGTCCATGTCGATCAGGCGCTCTTCCTCTTCCTGCATCAGGTACTCCATCGCCTCGTCGACGCGCATCTTGCGCCGTTTCGAGCGGCCCTGAAACAGGTTGCCCAACATGTCTTTCATGTTGATGCCCATCTCTTCGACGCCCTGTGGACCAGCCAGTTCGATCACGGGAAAATTCTTCTCCCGGACTTCCAGTTCGACGAGACGGTTGTCGAGTTTGCCGCTGCGAAGTTGCGTGCGAAGTTTTTCGCGTGTGCGTTGAAACTGTTCGTCACGCGCGGGACTGTCGAGATCGGTCGATTGTTCCTCGTTGGTGTCCGCGTCAAAATCGAAGTAACCCGCGTTGGTGCGCGGCGGCGGCAATAACAAATCGAGAATTCGTTCTTCGACGTTGAGCTCGGCTTTCTCAGCGACCTCTTCGCTCTTTTCCTGACGCGTCATCTCAACGGAGATCTCCGTCAGATCGCGGATCATGCTTTCGACGTCGCGGCCGACGTAACCCACTTCCGTAAACTTCGACGCTTCGACTTTCAAAAACGGCGAGTTGGACATGCGCGCGAGCCGGCGTGCGATCTCGGTTTTGCCGACTCCGGTCGAGCCGATCATGATGATGTTCTTCGGCATCACGTCGACGGCCATTTCAGGCGGCAGCTTCTGCCTGCGCACGCGATTTCTCAGCGCGATCGCTACCGCGCGTTTCGCGTTTCGTTGTCCAACAACGTGCTTGTCGAGTTCAGTAACAATTTGACGAGGCGACATTTCGTCGAGTCGAGCTTCCTCATCAACTTCTCCTGCCAGATAAATAACCATTTCATTAAAACTGCTTACAGTTCCTCAACTACGATGTTCTGGTTTGAATAAATGCAAATCTCTCCGGCGATGCGCAGCGCTTCCACCGCAACGTCGCGCGCCGAGAGATCCGTATGTTTGATCAAAGCGCGCGCCGCCGCCAGCGCGTAGGAGCCGCCCGAGCCGATCGCCAGCACGCCTTCGTCCGGCGCGATCACGTCGCCGTTGCCTGACAAGAGAAACGACGACTTCTTATCGGCGACGACGAGCAGCGCCTCGAGATGGCGCAACATTTTGTCGGTACGCCATTCTTTGCTGAGCTCGATCGCGGCGCGTTCGAGGTTGCCGTGATACTGCTCGAGTTTGGCTTCGAAGCGGGTTAACAACGAGAACGCGTCGCCCGTGGCGCCCGCGAAACCGGCGACAATCTGGTCGTTGTAGAGGCGGCGGACCTTCTTGGCACTGGCTTTCATCACTGTCTCGCCGAGTGTGACCTGTCCATCTCCGGCGAGAGCAACACGAGTGTCTTTCCTCACCAGCAGCACGGTTGTGCTGCGCACCTTATTGCTGTTTTTGCGCATGCTTTAGTGAGCACTATAGGAACACGTTTGAACGTAAGTCAAGGAGAGCATTTGAAGTGACATGGGTTATGATTGGCGCATGTACAGACGACCCCGCATTGGCATCCCGATGCGCATTGAACTCCCAACCGATCGCTTTTATCTCTCGCGTCATTATAGTGAGGTGGTGGAGGCCGCAGGCGGCGCCCCCGTTCACATAAGTTTAATCCCGAAAGCGGATTACATCGATTCAGTTGTCGAAGGACTTGATGGAATTCTGTTGCCCGGCAGTGATTCTGACGTCGATCCTTTACGTTATGGTCAGCAGCCGCATCCAAACCTCGGCGCGATACACCCGATAAAAGACGAAACTGATCTGTTACTGATTGAAGCCGCCGAGCGAAAGCGGCTCCCGGTGTTGGCGATCTGTTTCGGAATGCAGGTGTTGAATGTCGCGCGCGGCGGTACGCTGATTCAGGACATCGCGTCGCAGCTACCGGAAGCGATCAAACACGAGCAGGGCGTGCCGCGCGATCGCCCGTCGCATCGTGTGAGTTTGAAGGAGAAGACTAAACTGTCGAGCATCTGCGGTGTCGAAGCGGCGGTAGTTAACAGTCATCATCACCAGGCCATCGAAACACTGGGCGCGAATCTGATCGCGACGGCATGGTCCACAGACGGTATTATTGAAGCACTGGAAGATCCACGCCAGGATCGATTCCTGGTTGCGGTGCAGTGGCATCCTGAACTCGGGTGGGAACGCGATGCAATCTCGCAACGGTTGTTCGCGGCCCTGGTCATGGAAGCGAGCGAAGCGGCGAAAACAACTGCGGAAACAACGAGCGCTGTTGTCTCCATCTCCTGAGCGGACTTCAACGACGGGAAGGAAACTGGAATCGCAGTGCAGAGCGGTAGCCTGAGCGTAGCAGGGAAAGTAGCGATCGTTACCGGCGGATCGCGCGGCATCGGAAGGGCCGTTGTCGATCTGCTTTCTTCGTTTGGGGCGAAGGTGGTCGTCAATTATTTGCAAGACGAACAGGCCGCGGCGGCAACTGTCGCCGGGGTGCGTGAAAACGGTGCGGAAGCAGTCGCAATTCAGGCAAATGTTTCGGAGTTACCTGAAGCCCAGCGGCTCGTTAATGAAACACTTGAACATTTCGGACGTATCGACTTCCTGATTTGCAACGCCGGGATTTGGGAAGGCGCGCCGGTTGAGTCGATGTCAGAAGAACTTTGGGACAAGACGTTCGAGATTAATCTCAAAGGCACGTGGTCAGTTTGTCGCGCCGCTGTTCCGGTGATGAAGCAACAGAAGTTTGGTCGCATCGTTATCGTGAGCTCGACGGCAGGGCAGCGCGGTGAGGCCGGCTTTTCAAATTATGCTGCGTCGAAAGGCGGGCAAATCTCATTCATGAAGTCGCTGGCGAGCGAGCTGGGACCTTTCGGAATTAACGTGAACTGCGTGGCGCCCGGCTGGGTCACCACGGATATGACCAGCGCAACACTCGCAAACAAGACACGCATGGACTCGATCCTTGAAGAGATTCCGAAGGGTCGAGTAGCGACGCCGGAAGACATCGCCGGCCCGGTGGTTTTTCTGTGCAGCGCGTGGGCCGATCACATCACCGGCGACACGATCAACGTGAACGGCGGATCGGTTCTATAAATCGGGAGAAGCTGAAGTATGACCTTAACTCTCGAAAGAGAAAAAGCGAAGAATTCGGTGCAACACGTTGACCTCGGACTTGAGAGATTACTTCAAGACCAGATCGTCGACTTGAAAGGCGCGCGAGTTGGTCTGATCTGCAACCAGGCATCCGTTGATC
>DASUPR010000167.1:0-3081 GCA_036281015.1 Pyrinomonadaceae bacterium | reverse complement strand
CTTCACTTTATCGCCGTCCGCCAGCCACTCGCGCGCGCGCTTCATCCGGTACTCGTAATCGTGATCGTCCGTACCGGGGCGAAACTTCACTTCGTGGACGGTAATCGTGACCTGCTTCTTCTTCGCTTCGTTTGCCTTCTTCTTGGCTTCATATTGATATTTGCCAAAGTCGATAATGCGGCAAACAGGGGGATCGGCGTTCGGAGCAACTTCGACGAGGTCCAATCCTTTGTCGCGGGCAGCACGGATCGCATCGCGCACATCCATGACGCCCAATTGTTCTCCTTCCTCGCCAATCACGCGTACTTCAGGTACGCGAATTCTCTCGTTAATGCGAACCGGTGGTAAACGCCGGTTATCAGGACGCTGTCCGCGACCGCGAAAGCCTGTAGCTATTGCTGCACCTCCTGGGTTTGACTGTTATTTGTCAACGCGCGCGTTACAACTAACTTGCGCGCCATCTCTTTGAATTCTTCGATCGACATCGCACCGATGTCGCCCTTTGCACGTTCACGAACTGCCACCACTCGCTGCTCCATCTCACGATCGCCGAGCACGAGCATGAACGGCACTTTCTGTAATTGTGCGTCGCGAATCTTCGCGCCTATTTTTTCGCTTCGCAAGTTGGATTCGACTCGGAAGCCCGCAACACGAAGCTCGCGCGCGATTTCTTCTGCGTAGTCGTTGATGCGATCCGTGATCGGCAGCACCGCAACCTGCACCGGCGCCAGCCACATCGGGAACGCTCCGGCGTAGTGTTCGATTAACACTCCGAAGAACCGTTCCATCGATCCAAACAGCGCCCGGTGAATCATGATCGGCCGGTGCGGCTTGTTATCTTCGCCGATGTACTCGAGTTGAAAACGCTCCGGCAAATTGAAATCAAACTGCACCGTCGTCAACTGCCACGCGCGGCCAATCGCGTCCTCGACGCGAATGTCGATCTTCGGCCCGTAAAACGCTGCTTCGCCTTCGATTCGCTGGTACGGAATTCCGCGGCTGTTCAAAGCGTCGACCAGGGCAGCTTCGGCACTTTCCCACTGATCATCCGCACCGAGGAAGAGGCTATGGTCATCTCCGCGAACCGAGAGTTCGACCTTGTAATCCTTGAAGCCAAACGCCTCGTAGACGTTGAAGGCGAAGTCGATACAACTGACGATCTCGCCGCGCACCGTGTCGTTCGTGCAGAAGATGTGCGCATCGTCCTGCGTAAACCCGCGCGCGCGTATCAGACCGTGCAACGCGCCCGAAAGCTCAGCCCGGTAACACGTTCCAAACTCGGCGTAGCGCAACGGCAGGTCCCTGTAAGAACGCTGCGCGGATTTGTAGATACCGATGTGAAACGGGCAGTTCATCGGCTTGATGCGAAATTCCTGCTCCTCGAATTCCATCGGCGAGAACATGGAATCGACGTAGTTGATTTCATGTCCGCTCGTGAACCACAGCTCGCGTTTGGCGATGTGCGGCGTAAAGACCAGCCCATATCCACGAAGCGACAGTTGCTCGCGCAGGTAGTCTTCCATTTCCTTGCGAATGGCGCCGCCCTTCGGGTGCCAGAAGATCAGCCCCTGGCCGTAGTCTTCCTGAATTGAGAAGAGATCGAGTTCGCGGCCGAGACGGCGATGATCGCGCTTCTCAGCTTCTTCGCGTTGCTTGATCCACGCGTCGAGCTCTTCCGGCGTGAAGAAAGCCGTGCCGTAGATGCGCTGCATCTGCGGTTGCGAGGCATCGCCTTTCCAGTAAGCGCCGGCGAGCGAGAGCAACTTGAACGCGCGCAGCTTGTTCGTGTTGGGCACGTGTGGGCCGAGACAGAAATCGATGAACGGCGAGCCGTCGATGTAATAGACGCTCACCACTTCGCCGGCTTTCTCGTCGATCAGCTCACACTTCAACGGCTCGTCGCGCTCGTTGAAAAGGCGCAGTGCGTCAGCTTTGGCGATCTCTTCGCGGCGATAGTGCAGGTTTTGATTCGCGATCTGCTTCATCCGCTTTTCGATCACGGGCAGATCGGCTTCCGTCAACGGCCGCGGCGTAATTACGTCGTAGAAGAAACCGTAACGCGGATCGTCGAGCAGTGCGGGGCCAATACCGAGCTTGGTTCCGGGAAACAGATCGAGCACAGCGGCGGCCAGCAGGTGCGCCGTCGAGTGACGCAACACTTCGAGGCCGTCGCGCGTTTGCGGGACGATCGGCTCGATCTCAATCGCTTCGATTTGCACGGCGCCGTTCTGCTCGGCGAGATCGTTCACCGAGGCCGCGAGGTCCACTTCACGTCCGCCAACCCTGGCCGCCAATGCTTCTTTAGCAACGCCGCGATCGAGCCGTTTGAGAGCCTCGGCAACCGTTGCTGAATCAGGCACGGGAACAGGCGCGCCGTCTTTCAGTTGTACGTTAATCTCACTCATTTCCAAATCACCTCTACTGCGCATGGGACAGCAACAAAGACCCTAGTCCCAGGGCCGAAGGCGATTCCTACGATTTGCGATTCACTAATTTGCTTACTTCGTTCGTTGATCGGATTCGTTAGGAGCGCCTTCGCCGGCACCCGCTGGGCGGGCGGCACTTAAAAAGTAAAGAATCGAGTAGTTGTTCGATTCATGCGAAGGTCTTCTGGAGCTCCTAGCAAAAGTAAGAAAATTACGCGTGGGATTCTAGCAAACGGTCTCTTACCCGCGCAACCCTGTGTATAATCTGTCCTCTCTATTTCCCGCAGGAGAACAACTCAATGACGTCAGCGCCCCGTATTCTGGTTGCCCGTGTTCTGCTTTTCTGCCTGTTGGTCTGCTGTTTCCCTTTGCAGGCGCCTGCTCAGAACGGCGCCCGTAAGACTAAACCCGAGCCGGTGAGCGAGATGCGCGCGGCGATAGAGCGGTATACGCTCGACCGCGGGAGTTTGACGCGGTCGTATCCGGTGCCGATGTCGCAGGCACGCCGGGAAAGGTTCAAGAAGTTTTACGGCGAGTGGCTCGCATCGCTTAAGACGCTGGAGTTCGACTCATTTAGCCAGGACGGCAAGGTCGATTACGTCCTCTTCAAGAACCATCTCGAATACGAACTGCGCCAGCTCGACATTCAGGGACA
>DASUPR010000166.1:0-6004 GCA_036281015.1 Pyrinomonadaceae bacterium | reverse complement strand
GGGGGCAGAGCCCAGGCCAAAAGTGCGCAAGAGCTGAAAGGCCAAAGCAGCGAGAGGTTGGGAGAGAAGGGATCTTAGCGAGCGCGCGTGCGATGGGTTTTTGAGAGGCGGAAGTAGCGAGAGGGTGGGAGAGAAGGGATCTTTGCGAGCGCGGGCGATGGGTTTTTGAGAGAGACAGAAATAGGACGAGGCGATGAGAAAAGACATTAGCTACGCGATACGCGGTTTATTGAAGCGGCCGGGGTTTGTGGCCATTGCGGTGGTTACGCTGGCGCTGGGGATTGGGGCGAACACCGCGATCTTTAGTTTGGTGAATGCGGTGCTGTTGCGCTCGCTGCCGGTTGAACGCCCGGGCGAGATCGTCTCGGTCGCAATGCGAGGCAAGGACGATTCGATGTCCGCGTGGTCCATCCCAAACTTCCGCGATTTTCGCGACCGCAACGACGTGCTGTCGGGGTTGCTGGTCTACCGTTTCGTTCCGCTGAGTTTGAGCCGCGGCGGCGCGAACGAACGCATCTGGGGTTTCGAAGTTTCCGGCAACTACTTCGACGTGCTCGGCGTGAAAGCAATCAAGGGCCGCACGTTTCTTCCCGAAGAAGACAAGACACCGCTGTCACATCCCGTCGCAGTGCTTAGTTACAACTCGTGGCAACGACGCTTCGGCGGCGATCCGGACATCGTCGGCAAAGACGTGCTGCTCAACGATCATCAGTTCCGCGTGATCGGCGTCGCGCCCGAAGGCTTCAAAGGAACGGAGATGGTCTACACGCCGGAGATCTGGTTGCCGGCGGCGATGATGGAGTGGGTCGAGCCCGGCGCGAAGTGGCTCGAGGATCGCAACACAAGAAACTTCTTCGCTAACGGGCGTCTCAAATCCGGCGTCGACGAACGCCAGGCAGAAGCGGCACTCAACCTGCTCGCGCTACAACTCGCGAAAGAGTATCCCGACACAAACGAAGGACAGTCAATCAAGATCGTGCCGGCCGGTTTTATCATTCCGGAGTTGCGTGGCGCGGTCGTAAGTTTTACGTGGGTGCTGATGGGCGCGGTGGGCCTGGTCCTGCTCGTCACCTGCACAAACCTCGCGGGCTTGATGCTCGCACGCGCGACCGACAGAAAGCGTGAGATCGCGATCCGTTTGGCGATGGGCGCGAACCGCTTGCGTTTGATTCGCCAGTTGCTCACCGAGAGCGTGTTGCTCTCGTTTGTCGGCGGCGTTGCCGGTGTGTTGCTCGCGTTTTGGATGATCGAGGCGTTGCTGGCCTTCAAACCGCCAATCGATTTCCCGTTGGCCTTCGACGTGGAAGTCGATTGGCGTGTGTTGTTGTTCTCGCTGGGCGTATCGCTGTTGTCGGGCGCGGTCTTCGGACTGGCGCCGGCGCTGCAAGCGACGCGTCCCGCTCTTTCACAAGCGTTGCGAGAAACATCGGCGCAAGGCGGCGCGGCGCGAACGCGTTTGCGCAGCGTGCTGGTCGTGGCGCAGATCGCGATCTCGCTGGTGGTCCTGATCGTGGCCGGACTCGTCGTACGCACGTTGCAGCAACTGCAAACGATGAATCCCGGTTTCGATTCGCAAAACGGATTGACAATGTCGTTCGATCTCGGTTTGCAAGGCTATGACGAAGATCACGGACAGCAGTTTTACCGGCAGCTAACCGAACGCGTGAAGACGTTGCCGGGCGTCAAGTCGGCGACGGTCTCCAGTTACATTCCACTCAGTCTCAACTACAACAGCCGCAACATTTTCGTCGAAGGCCAGCCGGCCGAACGCGGCGAGAACGTGCCGCTGTCGATGAACGCGAGCGCCGGCCCGGGTTATTTCCAAACCATGGGCACGCCGCTGGTCCATGGCCGCGAGTTCACCGAACAGGACCAGGCGAACACGGAATTGGTTGCCGTGGTGAACGAGACTTTCGTGCAAAAGCTGCTGCCGCACCTGGGCTCGAGCGCCGAGGCGGTTGGCAAACGCATCTCGTACAGCAGCGCGAGTGGTCCATACATGCGCATCGTCGGCGTCGCGCGCGACGGCAAGTACTTCAACATCACTGAAGAGCCGCGTTCGTTCATCTGGTCGCCGATGACGCAGGACTACAACTCGACCGGAATCCTGACCGTGCGCACGGAAGGCAATCCGGAATCGTTGATCGGCGCCGTGCGGAAAGAAGTGCAGGCACTCGATCCGAATCTGCCGCTCTTCGACGTGAAGACTCTGACCGAACACATGCGACTCGCATTGTTTGCGCCAAAGATCGCCGCGATGGTGCTCGGGGTTTTCGGTCTCGTGGCGCTGTTGCTCTCGGCGATCGGTATTTACGGCATCACGTCGTACACAGTCGCGCAACGCACGCACGAGATTGGTATTCGACTCGCGCTCGGCGCGCAATTGTCGGACGTGCTGAAGCTCGTGCTCAGTCACGGATTGAAACTGACCATCATCGGCGCAGCGCTGGGACTGTTCGGCGCGTTCGTTGTGACGCGCGCGATCACGAGCGTGCTCTACGGCGTGAGCCCGACCGATCCGTTGACGTTTGGGTTGGTGGCGGGGTTGTTGGTGGGCGTCGCACTGCTGGCGTGTTACGTGCCGTCACGGCGCGCGACCAAGGTTGATCCGCTCGTGGCTTTAAGAAACGAGTAAAACCATCTACAGGCTTTGGTCATATTTAGCACCGTGGCGGTGTTAAAAAATTAATGGAAACACTACTTAAAGACATCCGCTATGGTCTGCGCGGATTGTGGAAACGCCCAGGTTTTACGGCCGTGGCGGTGCTCACGCTCGCGCTTGGAATTGGTGCTAATACCGCGATCTTCAGTGTCGTCAATGCTGTGCTGCTCAGGCCGTTGCAGTTTCGCGATCCCGATCGGCTGGTGATGATTTGGGAGGACGCGACGTTCGCGGGTTTTCCGCGCAACACTCCTGCGCCCGCGAATTACGTCGACTGGAAATCACAGACGCAATCGTTTGAGGACATGGCCGCCAGCGCCGAGTCGACTTTCAACCTGACCGGCGATGGCGATCCCGAAAGAGTCGCAGCGTACAAAGTAACGGCAAACTTCTTTCCGCTGTTTGGCGTGTCGCCTGCGCTCGGGCGTGGCTTCGTTGCGGAAGACGATCGGCCCGGCGCCGCGAAAGTTGCCGTGCTGAGTCACGAACTCTGGCAGACGCGCTATGGCAGCGATCGACAGATCGTTAATCGCGACATTCAACTCGACGGCGAGAAGTACACCGTTGTTGGCGTGATGCCGCAGGGTTTTCAGTTTTTTGAAAGCGACGTGCGATTGTGGGTGCCTCTTGCGCTCGACGCCGAGGATTGGGCCAATCGTGGCGGTCACTATTTGAAAGTGGTCGCACGAATGAAGCCGGGCGTTACGTTGGACCAGGCACAGGCGGATCTTTCCGCCGTGATGGCGCGCGTGGCAAAGGACAATCCGGGAGAAACGTTTGACGGTAAGCTCGGCGCGTTCGCAGTGCCGCTGCGCGAACAGTTGGCTGGTGATGTGCGCAGTTCGCTGGTCGTGTTGCTGGTTGCGGTGGCGTTTGTGTTGCTGATTGCCTGCGCGAACGTCGCGGGATTGTTGCTCGCGCGTGCGGTGGGACGGCGCCGCGAGATCGCTTTGCGCGTCGCACTTGGCGCGAGCCGCATGCGCGTCGTGCGGCAACTGCTCACGGAGAGTTTGTTGCTCGCAGCCGCTGCGGGCGTAATCGGATCGGTACTCGCTTACTGGAGTTTTGCGTTTCTACAGAAGCTCATTCCCGAAGAGATGGCGTTGTTGACGAGTCTGACACTCGACACGCGCATCCTCGTGTTCACGCTTTTGGTCTCGTTGCTCACGGGCGTGATCTTTGGTCTTGTGCCCGCGCTTCAATCAGCAAAAGTCGATCTGAACGACGCGCTAAAGCAGGGCACGCGTGTTACGGCAACCGGCAAATTGCGCAGCGCGCTGATAGTCTTCGAGGTCGCGGCGTCAGTGGTGTTGCTCGTCGGCGCCGGACTGCTGGTCCAGACACTTTTCCAACTCTTCAATCAATACTCCGTGCTGCAGCCCGAAAAGGTGCTGACCATGCGCACGGTGTTGCCGCAGACGAAATACAAAGAGCATCCGCAACGTCACGCCTTCTATCAGCAGGTGCTCGATCGCGTCCAACATCTGCCGGGTGTGATTTCAGCGGGCTACACCACTTCGGTGCCTTTGCTTTGGAAAGGCGGGACGAGCGGGTTTACTCCCGAAGGTATCACGACGCCCATTCCCGGCATGGCTTACGACGCGAATCATCGCGAAGTCAGCGCCGATTATCTCAAAGCGATGAACATCCCGCTGCGCGAGGGACGTTATTTCGACAAACGCGACAACGAAACGTCGATGCGCGTCGCGATCATCAACGAAACGATGGCGCGGCAGTATTGGCCCGGCGAAAACGCGATCGGACGCCGCTTCAACATCGGCGATCCAAATGACGGCGAGTGGATGGAGATCGTCGGTATTGTCGCCGACGTGCGTCAGATGGGACTCGACGAACCGGTCAAGGCCGAGATGTACGTGCCTTACCAGCAGGTCACGGATTGGCCGTTTTTCGTTCCGCGCGATCTCGCGATTCGTACCTCCGGTGACACTTCGAGCCTTGTGGGCTCCGTGCGCCAGATCATTCGTGAAATCGATCCGGATCAACCGGTCTCGAATATCGCGACGATGTCGGACGTGCTTGGGGTTGAAGCCGAACAACGTCGAATGGGCATGATCATGACCGTGGCGTTTGCCGCACTGGCGCTGTTGCTCGCGTCGCTCGGAATCTACGGCGTGCTTGCGTATTTCGTCACGCAGCACACGAACGAGATCGGCGTGCGGATCGCGCTCGGCGCCAGCCGCTTCAACATTCTCGCGCTCGTTCTGAAGAAGGGAATGAGCTTGACGTTGTTAGGCGTCGCGATTGGAGTCGCGGCGGCGTTTGCGTTGACGCGTTTGATGAGTTCGCTGTTGTTTGGAGTGAAAGCTTTTGATCCGTTGACGTTTGTGACGGTGCCGTTGCTGCTCGCGGCGGTGGCGTTGCTCGCGTGTTGGATTCCTGCGCGAAGGGCGACGAAAGTCGATCCGATGATCGCGCTCCGTTACGAGTAAACCAACTACAGAGACAATCATGTTCAAAGACCTTCGTTACGGCCTACGGATGTTAACGAAGAACCCTGGTGTGTCTGCGATAGCCGTGCTCACACTTGCGCTCGGCATCGGCGCGAACACCGCGATCTTCAGCGTCGTCAGTGCGGTGTTGTTGAATCCGCTGCCTTACAAAGATCCCGATCGGCTCGTGTCGATTTGGGAGAACGTACCGGAGCATGGCCGCTGGCGCGCGGCCCCCGCCAACTTCCTCGACTGGAAAAAACAGAACACTGTTTTTGAAGACGTCGCAGCGTTTGGTGGTTCAACGGCAACGCTCACGGGCGATGGCGATCCGGAGCAATTGTCGGGAACCGCGGTGACGCCCGGTTACTTTGAAGTGGTCGGTATTCAACCCGCGCATGGCCGTGTCTTTCAGCCGGAAGAGTATCAACCCGGAAGGGATCGAGTCGTCATCCTGGGCCAGGGTCTTTGGCAGCGTCGCTACGGCGGCGATAAGAACATTGTAAATCGCAGCATCATTCTTGATGGCAACAGTTGGACCGTCGTCGGGGTGATGCCGGCGGGTCTTTATCCCACTCGGCCCACGACCGCGGGCCGCATCGATTTTGACGAACGTGGTCAGGACTACTGGCGGCCGATGTCCTACATGGTCCGTTTCGCCGCGCTTCGCGGTGCTCATATCCTCGGCGTGCTGGCGCGGCTGAAGCCTGAAGTCACATTCGAACAGGCAACAGCAGAGATGAACACCATCGGCGCGCGCCTCGCACAGGAGCACGCCGAAAACAAGGACGAGGGAATCATCGTCAACCGGTTTATGAACGAAGTCGTCGGCGATGTTCGTCCGGCGCTAGTGACGTTGCTGGTCGCGGTCGGCCTGGTGTTGTTGATTGCG